>NZ_BAAAJE010000006.1:70750-154555 GCF_039526625.1 Nocardioides aquiterrae | reverse complement strand
TCGGCTGCCAGCAGCCGAAACCGCGGCACCTCAGCTCGTCGCGCGGTGCAGGGCGACGATGCCGCCCGAGAGGTTGCGCCACTCGGGCGCGCGCCAGCCTGCGCCGGCGATGACCGCCGCGAGGCCCTCCTGGTCCGGCCAGGCGCGGATCGACTCGGCGAGGTAGACGTAGGCGTCCGGGGAGGACGAGACGGCGCGGGCGATCGGCGGCAGGGCGCGCATCAGGTACTCGATGTACACGGTGCGGAACAGCGGCCAGGCGGGGTGGCTGAACTCGCAGACCACCAGGCGGCCTCCGGGCCGCGTCACCCGGCGCATCTCGCGCAGGCCCTCGAGCGGGTCGACGATGTTGCGCAGGCCGAAGGAGATCGTCACCGCGTCGAAGGTGTCGTCGGCGAACGGCAGCCGGGTCCCGTCGCCCGCCGTGAACGGCAGGTGCGGCTTCGCGGCCTTGCCGACGCGGAGCATGCCGAGCGAGAAGTCGCAGGGCACGACCTCCGCGCCCCGGTCCGCGAACGGCTGGCTCGAGGTGCCGGTACCGGCGGCCAGGTCGAGGACCCGCTCCCCCGGCTTCGGGTCGACCGCGTCGAGCACCGCGCGCCGCCACTGGCGGTCCTGGCCGAGCGAGAGCACGTCGTTGGTGACGTCGTACCGCTTCGCCACCGCGTCGAACATGCGGCGGACGTCGGACGGCTGCTTGTCGAGCTCTGCGCGGACCACGCCGAGAGAGTACTGGCGGTAACAGGTTGGTCACGGCGGCGGGGCACGCCGAGGGAGGTGCAACCAACATGCCGGTTCGGGCGTCACCCTCGTGTCCGGCTCACTTCACTTCCCCGGGAGAGCTCATGCGTCGCCTGCTGCTGGTCCTCGTCGTCGCCGCCCTGCTCGTCGGGGGCGCGTACGTGGCGGGATCCGCCACCAAGGACGGCCCCGCCGGCCGCCCGACCGCCACCGGGACGGGCGGCGTCGAGACGACGACCCCGACGCCCTCCCCCACACCGGCACCCACACCGGCGCCCACCCGCCCGGTGAGCGTCGCGACGCCGCGGGCGACCGCGGAGGCCGGCGTACCCCTCCTGTCGCCCGGGGACGAGGGCCCGCAGGTCCGCGAGCTCCAGGCCCGGCTCCAGCAGATCCTCTGGTTCGAGGCCGACGTCACCGGCGTGTACGGCGACCTGACCACGGCCGCCGTGCGCGGCTTCCAGGAGAAGCGGCAGATCCCGGTCACCGGGGCCGTCGACCGGCGCACCCTCGACCGGCTGGAGGCGATGACCGCCGAGCCGACCGTCGCCGAGCTGCACAACCGCGCCAACGAGCCGGGCGCGCTGGACGCCCGCTGCAAGGTCGGCCGCGTGCTCTGCGTGGACAAGACCAGCAGCACCCTGCGCTGGGTCGTCGACGGCACCGTGCTGCAGACCCTCGACGTGCGGTTCGGCGCGTCGACCACGCCGACCCGCGAGGGCGTCTTCCACGTGTACCTCAAGGACGCCGACCACGTCTCGCGCCTGTACGGATCGTCGATGCCGCTCTCGATGTTCTTCTCCGGCGGCCAGGCCGTGCACTACTCGTCGGACTTCGCGACGGTCGGGTACGCCGGCGCCTCGCACGGCTGCGTCAACGTCCGTGACTACGACGGGCTGGCGCAGCTCTACGACCGGGTGCGCGTCGGCGACACCGTGGTCGTCTACTGGTCCTGAGCGCCCTGGAGGTCGTCGGCGAGCGAGCCGGCGACCTTGACCAGCTCGTCGGCCGGGACCGCCGTCGACTGGATCTGCACGGTCAGCTCGCCGTGGGTGACCTGGCACTGGCTGGCGGCCGGGGCGCCCGGCGTCCCGTCCTGGCTCTGGCCGTAGGTGAGGATGCAGACGCCGTCGCCGAGGGTCTCCATCGTGGTGCCGCCACCGCCGTTGGTCGTCTCCGGGTCGGTGAGGACCGTGGGCGCGAACGCCCCGCCCTGCGCCTGGAACACCTGGACGAAGACCGCCTTGGTGCCGTCGACGACGTAGCTGCGGGTGGCGGCCGGGTTGCCCAGCACGTGCGGCAGCACCTCGTTGCCGTACTTCGTGCTCGCCGCCTGCTGCTGCGCGATCTGCTCGGCCTGGCCGGCCAGCTGGCCGCCCTGGAAGGAGTCCGGGTCGTCGGCGGCGGCGTACCCGCCCGGCAGCGTGGCCGGGAGCGTGAGGTCGATCGGCGCCGGGGCGGCCTCGGCGTCGCCGTGCGCCCGGGGCAGGGCGATCGCGAAGGCCGCCATCAGGCCGAGCAGGACGACGCCGACGGCGACGCCGACCCAGGTGGACGTGCGGGTGTTCGAGGTGCTGGCGCTCACGTCCTGCGACGCTACCCGCCCGCCCGACGCGGGCGGAGGCCGGGTCCGTGGGTACTCTCGGGCACGTGACGACGACCGTCCGCACCGTGCGCCTCGACCTCGACGAGGCCACGCGACTCCTCGACCTGCTCCCGGCGGACCGTCCGGTCACGTGGCTGCGCCGCGGCGACGGCCTGGTCGGGTGGGGCGTGGCCGCGGAGGTGCGCACCCACGGCGCCACCCGGTTCGCGGACGCCGGCAAGTGGTGGAGCGAGCTGACCGCGCGCGCCACGGTCGTCGACGAGGTCAACGAGCCGGGCACCGGGCTGGTGTCGTTCGGGACCTTCGCCTTCGCCGACGAGCCGGGCGACTCGGTGCTGGTGGTGCCCCGCGTGGTGGTCGGCCGTCGCGGCGATGTGGCCTGGCTGACGACCCTGGACACCCCGGCTCCCGCGCTGACGCCGGCCGATCCCCCGGCCGCACCGGTCGGCGTGAGCTTCGCGGACGGCGCGCTCAACGGCGAGCAGTGGATGTCGGTCGTCGCCGACGCCGTCGGACGGATCGGGCGCGGCGACCTGGAGAAGGTCGTGCTCGCCCGGGACCTGGTGGCCACCGCCGACGAGCCGATCGACGTGCGCTGGCCGCTGGGCCGGCTGGCCGACCACTACCCGATGTGCTGGACCTTCCACGTCGACGGCATGTTCGGCGCGACGCCCGAGATGCTGGTGCGCCGCGAACGCGGCCTGGTCACCTCGCGCGTGCTCGCCGGCACCATCCGGCGTACCGGCGACGACGAGCGCGACCTCGCGCTGGCCGCCACCCTGGCCCGCTCCTCGAAGGACCTCGAGGAGCACGAGTACGCCGTCCGCTCGGTCGCCGACGCCCTGGAGCCGCACTGCTCCTCGATGAACGTGCCCGAGGCGCCGTTCGTGCTGCACCTGCCCAACGTCATGCACCTGGCCACCGACGTCGCCGGCGTCGTGCACGACGCGGCCACCGTCTCCTCGCTCCAGCTCGCGGAGGCGCTGCACCCGTCGGCCGCGGTCGGCGGCACTCCGACCACGGTCGCCACCGACCTGATCGCGAAGATCGAGGGCATGGACCGCGACCGGTACGCCGGACCGGTCGGCTGGATGGACGCCACCGGCGACGGCGAGTGGGGCATCGCGCTGCGCTCGGCCAGCATCTCCGGCGCGACCGTCCGCCTCTTCGCCGGCTGCGGCATCGTCGGCGACTCCGACCCCGAGGCCGAGCTGGCCGAGGCGCAGGCGAAGTTCGTGCCGGTGCGGGACGCGCTGACCGCCGGCTAACCGGGTCGTCCGCCTCTCACGCGGTCATACGCCACCCTCAGGCGGACGACTCGGGCACTACAAGTCCTCGCCGTCGGCCCGGCGCACGTACTCCAGCCCGTCCTTCGGCAGGAACGCGTTCATGTGCCCGTCGACGATGCCGAGGCCGGCCTCGCTGTAGACCCGGTCGTGGATCGCGAGGTTCCGCGGCGCCCGGACCGCCCGCGCGAACTCGATCGCCTCCGACACCCGCATCCACGGCGCGGACACCGGGCACAGCAGGACGTCGACCGCCTCGCCGGGCTCGGTCAGCGCGTCGCCGGGGTGGTAGACCAACGTGTCGCCGAGCGTCAGGACGTAGCCGCTGTTGGTGATCCGCGGGAACTCGGGGTGGATCACCGCGTGCAGCTCGCCCACCGCCCGCACCGGGACACCGACGTCGAACGACGACCCGGGCGTCACCACCGTGAGCCGCTCGGCGACGGCCGGGGCGTCGGACCGGATCTTCGACGCGACCGCCTCGATCGTGTAGACCGGCGCGTCCGTGGCGAGCAGGTGCTCGGGCAGGTAGTGGTCGGGGTGCTCGTGCGTGATGAGCACGGCGTCGGCGCCGTCGACGGCCGACGCGTCGGTGAAGACGCCGGGGTCGAGGACCACGGTCGTGCCCTCGTGCTCGATCCGGACGCAGGCGTGGCCGAACTTGGTAATCCGCATGCGTGGCACGGTAGCCCGCTGCCACGATCGGCCGCGTGCTCGAGGTGGCCCTGTCCGGACTCGTCACCGGCTGGGCGATCGCGATCCCGATCGGCGCGGTCGGGGCGTTCCTCGTCGCGCTCGCGGCCCGGACCTCGTTCCGCGTCGGCGCCGCCGCCGCGCTCGGGATCGCGTCCGTCGACGGCGGGTACGCCGCCCTCGCCGTGGTCGCCGGCGCCGCGATCGCCACCGCGCTCGAGCCGGTCGGCCAGGCGCTGACGATCGCCTCCGGCGTGGTGCTGCTGGTGGTCGCCGTCCTCACCGCGGCCCACGCGATCGGCTCCGCGGGGCGAGTCCGCGAGGCGCGGCCGACGAGTCCGCGCACGGCGTACCTGCTGTTCCTCGGGATCACGGCCGTGAACCCCACGACGGTCGTCTACTTCGCCGCCGTCGTGCTGGGCAACCGGCACCTGGTCGAGGGGCCTGCCGAGGGGGCGGTGTTCGTCACCGCCGCGTTCCTCGCCAGCGCCTCGTGGCAGCTGCTGCTCGCCGGCGGCGGCGCGGCACTCGGCCGGGTCGCGACCGGCCGGCGCGCCCACCTCGTCACCGGCCTCGTCTCGGCCGTCGTCATCGCCGGCCTCGCACTCCATACGATGCTCGCGTGACGCCGACCCTGCGCCCCGCCGTACCCGCCGACGCCGTCGCGTGCGCCACCATGCACGCGGCGTGCTGGCGCGAGGCCTACGGGCCGTACGTCGACGCCGCGCTGCTCGAGGAGCGGCTCGGCGACACCGCCCGGTGGACCGCCGCGTGGACCCGGCACCTCGTCGACGGCCCGCCGCGGGTGCTCGCCGAGGCGGACGGCGAGGTGGTCGGGTTCGCGGTCGCCGGGCCGGCCCGCGAGGAGGACCCACCGACGCCGTACGAGCTGTACGCGATCTACACGCGCGCGGCGTACTGGGGCACCGGGCTCGGGCAGGAGCTCTGGGAGGCGGTCCGCCCGGACGGCCCGTGCTCGCTGTGGGTGCTGGAGGCCAACGAGCGCGCGCAGGGGTTCTACCGCCGCAACGGATTCGGCCCCGACGGCGCCCGCGAGCTGTACGCCGGCCTCGGCGCCTGGGAGATCAGGATGGTGCGGCGATGACCTACTTCGACCTGTCCGACCCGGCGTTCGACGTCACCTCCCCGGAGGTGCACGCGGCGCGCGACGAGAACTGGTACGTCGAAACGAACTGGGGCTGGGCGGTGCTGCGGTACGCCGAGGTCAGCGCCCTGCTGCGCGACCGGCGGTTCCGCCAGGGCAACGCCCGCTGGCCCGCTCAGAACGGCATCCACGCCGGGCTGTTCTCGGACTGGTGGCAGGAGACGCTGCTCAGCCTCGAGGGCGACGACCACGCCCGCATCCGGCGGCTGCTGATGCCGGCGTTCCGCAACAAGACCATCGCGGCGATGCGCCCGCGGTTCCAGGCGCTCGCGAACGAGCTGATCGACGCCTTCGCGGCGCGCGGCAACGTGGAGTTCGTGAGCGAGTTCGCCGAGCCGTACGCCGCCCGGATCATCTGCGTGCTGCTCGGGCTGCCCGAGGACCACTGGCACCAGGTCGCCCGGTGGGCCGACGACCTCGGCGCGTCGTTCTCGATCGACGTCGGCAACCAGGTGCCGCGCATCGAGGCCGCGCTCACCGGCCTGCTCGGGTACGTCGAGGAGGTCGTCGCCGACCGGCGGGTCCGTCCGCGGGACGACCTGGTGACCACGCTGGTGCAGGCGACCGACGACGGCGACCGGCTCAGCGAGCACGAGCTCGGCGTGGCGCTGGTGTTCCTCGCGTTCGCCGGCATGGAGACCACGCGCAACCAGCTCGGCCTCGCGGTCCAGACGCTGCTGAAGCACCCCGACCAGTGGCGGCTGCTCGCCGAGCGACCGGAACTCGGCGAGAACGCCGTCGAGGAGGTGATGCGGGTCAACCCGACCGTCACGTGGGTGACCCGGGAGGCGCTCGAGGACGTCGAGTTCCAGGGCCTGCGCATCCCGCGCGGCGGCATCGTGCAGATGCTCTCGCACAGCGCCGGCACGGACCCCACGGCGATGCCCGACCCGGCCTTCGACATCAGCCAGCAGCGGCCGCCCCACCACGGCTTCGGCGCGGGCGTCCACCACTGCCTCGGCCACTTCGTCGCGCGCACCGACATGGCGGTCGCGCTGCCGCTGCTCGCGCGACGGATGCCGAACGCGGCGCCCGACGGCCCCGGCGAGTGGCTGCCGGTGTCCGGCAACACCGGTGCGCTGCGGTTCCCGATCCGGTTCGAGCGCCCGGCGACCGAGCTCGCTCGGGTGCCGAGGAGGCGCGAAGGTTGAGGAGCGTCGGCCCGGACCGCGCGTCAGCGCCGGGACGTGCGACGCGTCTCGAAACCGGCCTGAGCCGGCCCACCACGGTTCACACCACCCGCCCCACCAGCCCCGCCGCTGGGGCAATGCCTGAACTTGTCGGGGGTTGCAACGGCCGACAAGTTCAAGCTTCCCCGGTTGACCGGGGAAACCGACGGGCCTCAGGCGGTCAGGTGGTGCACGTAGCACCACCGCCAGTCCTCGCCGGGCTCGGCGGACTGCATCACGGGGTGCTGGGTGTCCTGGAAGTGCCGGGTGGCGTGCCGCCGGGGCGAGGAGTCGCAGCAGCCGACGTTCCCGCACTCGAGGCACCGCCGCAGCGACACCCACTGGGTGCCCTCCTCCAGGCAGGCCGGGCAGGACGTCGCCGGCTCCTCGTCGACCTTCTCGTAGCGGGCCAGGTCGTCGCAGAGCTCACCGATCTGCCACCGGCGGGCGGCGTACGCCGCGGTCTCGTCGCGCTCCTGCTCGGCGCTGTCGAGCATGGACTCCTCGAGGTCGAGCATGGCGAGGACGTCGGCGACCACTTCCGACGGGACCTGGCCCGCGTTGCGGATCTCCAGGATCCGCCTCCGTTCGGCGTCGATCAGCCGGCTGCGGATCCGGTAGTACAGCGCGGCCGGCGACTCCTGGCCGGGGGACGTGCTGAGCCGCTCCCAGGCCGCGAAGTTGCGCTGGTCGAGCCGCTGGCGGATCAGGTCGACGACACCCGCCTGGTCGTCGAACTCCAGCTTGTCGAGCTCCTCGAGCGCGGCCTTGGTCGCCTGCTGGAGCAGCGTCGCCCGGGCGAGCGCGTCGTCGAGCGGGTCCGGCGCCGGAACGCGCAACCGGCGGGCGAACCAGGGCAGCGACAGCCCCTGGATGAGCAGCGTGCCCGCCACCACGGTGAACGCCGCCATCAGCAGCACGTCGCGGTGCTCGGTGTTCAACGGGATGACGAAGGCGGCGGCGAGCGTCACCACGCCCCGCATGCCGGCCCAGCCGAGCAGGAACGTGAACGACCACGGGGGCGCCGCGAGCCGCTCGTCGCTGTCCTGGGGCCGCCGGAACAGCACCCAGTGCGAGCCGAACACCCAGACCAGCCGCAGCACGATCACCGCCACCAGCGTCCCGAGGCAGACGGCGATGATCCGCCCGACGCCGAGCTCGCTGTCGGCCAGGTCCTGCACCAGCCACTGGGCCTGGAGGCCGATCAGCGCGAAGACGGTGTTCTCGAGGAGGAAGGCGATCGTGCGCCAGTTGATCCGCTCGGCGATCCGCGACTGCGCGGTCTGCAGGATCGGCGCCTGGTGGCCGAGCAGCAGGCCGGCGACGACCACGGCGATCACGCCGGACGCGTGGATCTCCTCCGCCACGACGTAGCAGGTGAACGGCACCACCAGCGACAGCGCGACGTCGATGGCCGGGTCGGTGATCCGCCGGCGCATCCTCGCCGCGAGCCAGTAGGCGACCAGGCCGACGGCCACGCCCCCCGCCGCTGCCAGGACGAAGTCGAGGCCGACCTTCCACAGGTGCACCCCCGCCGCTGCCGTGCCCGCGGCGATCGCGGTCCGCAGCAGCACCAGGGCGGTCGCGTCGTTGAACAGCGACTCGCCCTCGAGGATCGTCACGATCTTGCGGGGCAGCCCGATGGTGCGGCCGATCGCGGTCGCCGCGACGGCGTCCGGGGGCGCGACCACCGCGCCGAGCGCGAGGGCGATCGGCCAGGAGATCCCCGGCACCAGCGCGTGCACCAGCCAGCCGACGCCGATCGTGGTGAACACCACCAGCCCGACCGACAGCAGCAGGATCGGGCGCCGGTAGGTGTTGAAGTCGACCAGCGACGAGGACAGCGCGGCGGCGTACAGCAGCGGCGGCAGCAGCCCGATCAGCACCAGCTCGGGCTCGAGGTGGACCTGCGGCACGAACGGCAGGAACGACGCCCCGACCCCGGCGACGACCAGCAGCAGCGGCGCGGGGATGCCGAGCCGGCGGGCGACCAGGACGCCGGCCAGGACCCCGACGGCGAGCCCGATCAGGAAGAGGGCGACGTCCACGGGTGCATTCTCCCCCTCACGGCCGCAGGGCGCGGATCCGCGCGTCCAGCTCGCGGCGGTTGTCGCGCCGGACGACGGCCTCGACGACCTCGATCCCGCCGTTCGGGCTGGCCAGCGCCTGCTCGAGCTCCGGCAGGCTGGTGACGCGCAGGTGCGGGGTGCGGGTCGCGGCGCACAGGCTGGCCAGGTCGACGCCGTGCGGGGTGCCGAAGAGCCGGTCGTACTGCTCGGCGTACTCCCCCGCCCCCTGCTCGAGCATCGTGAAGATCGACCCGCCGTCGTCGTTGACGACGACGATCGTCAGGTCCGGCACCGGTTCGCCGGGGCCGATGACCAGGCCGTTGGCGTCGTGCAGGAAGGTGACGTCGCCCATCAGGGCCAGCGAGCGCGAGCTCGAGGGGCGCGCCAGCGCCGCGCCGATGGCGGTGGAGACGGTGCCGTCGATGCCGGACAGGCCGCGGTTGGCCAGCACCTTGCGGCGCGCACCGACGCGGTAGCGCGGCACCATCAGGTCCAGGTCGCGGATCGGGCTGGACGCGCCGACGACGAGCAGGCCGCCCTCGGGCAGCTGCCGGGCCACGGCGCCGGCGACCTCGTGCGGGGTGAGGTCCGGCTCGGCGGCGAGCAGCGCGTCGAGCTGCCGCGAGACCGAGAGATCGGCGGCCCGCCACTCGTCGAGCCACGCGGGGTCGTCGGGGACATCGGGACCGACCCCGCCGATGATGCGCTCGCTGACCGGGAACGGTCGCTCGCGCCACACGCCCCAGGCGCCGAGGTCGACGACCTCGGCGCGCCCGAGCAGGCGGGTGACCGGGCGCGAAAGCGTCGGGTGCCCGGCGACGACGACCCGCTCGATCCGGTCGCCGAGCTCGCTGCCGAGGAGGAGGCGGTACGCGCGGATCGCGTTGGCGCCGGTGCGCGAGCCGCTCGACGGCTCGGCGAGGAGCGGCCAGCCCGCCTGCTCCGCCAGCACGCGGGCCGGCGGGCCGGCGTCGTCACCGGCGACGACGACGGTGCGCGGGCCGACCGGCAGCACGGTCAACGAGGCCGGCCGGGCACGCGACACCGGGAGCCCCGGCGCGACGTCCGGCACCCACCGGTCCTCGGGCACGAGCGGCTCGTCGAGCGGGACGTTGAGGTGCACCGGGCCGGGCACGAGCAGGTCGTAGTCGCCGGCCGCGTCCTGGGTCTCGACCAGCGGCCCGAAGATGCCGGCCTGGTCCGTGGTCTGGTTCGCGCTGGTGCCGCGCATCCGGGCCGGGCGGTCGGCGGTGACGACGACGAGGTCGACGTCGGCGTGCGCGGCCTCGAGGACGGCGGGGTGCAGGTTCGCGACCGCGGTGCCGGACGTGCAGACGACGGCCGCCCGGCGGCCGTTCCGACAGAGCCCGAGGGCGAGGAAGCCGGCGGTCCGCTCGTCGATCCGGGTGTGCAGCCGCACCAGGCCCGCCGTGGCCGCGTCGTACGCCGCGAACGACAGCGGCGCGTTGCGCGACCCGGGCGCGACGACGACCTCGGTCACCCCGGCCTCGACCAGCCGGGCGACGACCGACCGGGCCAGCTCGGTGCTGCTCATCGCCCTCGATCCTGCCGCACGACCCGCACCTCGGCGAGCCGGGCCTCCCAGTGCGCGACCCGCTCGGGGTCCGCGGCGACCAGGGACTCGTCGACGGTCGGGACCCGGACCGGCAGCGCGCCGTCGACCGGCAGCAGGGGGTCGGTCACGACGTCGCGCTCGAGGAGCTGGACGGTGGCGAGCCCGCACGCGTAGGGCAGCTCGGGCAGTGCCGCGGCCAGCGCCACCCCGGCCGCGATGCCGACGCTGGTCTCGAGGGCGGACGACACGACGACCGGCAGGCCGATGTCCTCCGCGATCCGCAGGCAGGCGCGGACCCCGCCGAGGGGCTGCACCTTCAGGACGGCCACGTCGGCGGCCTCGAGGTCGCGCACCCGGTAGGGATCGGCCGCCCGGCGGATCGACTCGTCGGCCGCGACCGGTACGCCGACCGCGCGGCGGACGGCGGCGAGCTCCTCGACGCTCGCGCACGGCTGCTCGACGTACTCCAGCCCGCCGGCCGCGCGGTCCAGCACCCCGATCGACGCGACCGCCGTGTCGACGTCCCAGCCGCCGTTGACGTCGATGCGGACCCGGCCGCCGGGGCCGATCGCGTCGCGCACCGCCTCCAGCCGGGCCTGGTCGTCGGCGAGCGACTGCCCGGGCTCGGCGACCTTGACCTTGGCGGTCCGGCAGCCGCCGCGCAGCACGATCGCGTGCGCCTGCTCGGGCCCGACCGCGGGGACGGTGACGTTGACCGGCACCCGGTCGCGCACGGCGTCCGGCCAGTCGCCGGCGGCCGCCTCCTCGGCGGCCCGCAGCCAGGGCTCGGCGACGACCGCGTCGTACTCCAGGAACGGGCTCCACTCCCCCCACCCCGCCGGGCCGGGCAGCAGGACGCCCTCGCGGACCGTGATGCCGCGGAACCGGGTGCGCATCGGCACGGTCCAGACCCTCATGCGAGGTCCCGCAGGGCGATCCGGTCCGGCTTGCCGTTGTCGAGCATCGGGATCGCGTCCAGCCGGACCAGCTGCCGCGGCGCCCAGGACCGCGGGTGCTGCTCGCCGACCCAGTCGCGCGCCTCGTCGGGCGACAGGTCGCCGACCACGAACGCGACCACCCGGTTGCCCCACTCCTCGTCGGGCACGCCGAGCACCTCGGCGCCGCGCACCGCCGGGTGCTCGCGCAGCCGGGCCGCGACGGCGGCCGCCGGCACGTTGACGCCGCCGCTGACGACAATGTCGTCGAGCCGGCCCAGCACGTGCAGCCGGCCGTCCGCGTCGAGCCGGCCCGCGTCGGAGGTCAGGAACCAGCCGTCGACGAGCACCTCGGCCGTGCGCGCCGGGTCGCCGGCGTACCCGTCGAACAGCACCGGGCCACCGATCCGTATCCGGCCGTCGTCGCCGATCGCGACACCGACGCCGTCCAGCGGTACCCCGTCGTACACGCAGCCGCCCGCGGTCTCGGCCGAGCCGTAGGTCGCCACGATCCGCACGCCCGCGTCGGCGGCCCGCTGCCGGAGCGCGGCGTCGATCGGGCCGCCGCCGAGCAGCACGGTGCGGAAGGAGCGCAGCGCGTCGGCGTCGGTGTCCAGCAGCCGGTGCAGCTGGGTCGGCACCAGGGACACGTAGTCCGCCCGGCGCGCGGCCGCGGCGAAGTCGTCCTCGAGCACGACCGGCTCGTGGCCCGCGACCAGCGACCGGCAGATGACCTGGAGTCCGGCGACGTACGACGGGGGCAGCGCGAGCAGCCAGCGCCCGGACCCGCCGAGCCGCCGCGCGCTGGCGTGCACCGAGGCCAGCACGGCCGCCCGGGAGAGCAGCACCCGCTTCGGCGTGCCCGTCGATCCCGAGGTCTCCACGACCCACGGGTCGGGGTCGTCGGCCGCCAGCCAGGCCGCGACCTCTCCCAGCACGCCCTCCACCCGGTCCTCCACCCGGACGAGGCTAGCCGCGGGCCCGGGTGCTTGAATCTCCGGTCGTGGCAACTTCCGCGCAGTGGCTCGCCGGCGCCCGGCCGCGCACCCTCCCCGCAGCCGTCTCGCCGGTGCTCGCCGGGACCGGCGTCGCGGCGTACGCGGACGCCTTCGTGTGGTGGAAGGCGCTGCTCGCGCTCGTCGTCGCGCTGGCGCTGCAGGTGGCGGTCAACTACGCCAACGACTACTCCGACGGCATCCGCGGCACGGACGCCGAGCGCGTGGGGCCGATGCGGCTGGTGGGCTCCGGTGCCGCCGCTCCGGGGGCGGTGAAGCGGGCGGCGTTCCTGGCCTTCGGTGTGGCCGGCGTCGCGGGGCTCGCGCTGGCCGCGACCACCGCGTGGTGGCTGGTCCTCGTCGGCCTGGTCTCCGCGCTCGCCGCCTGGTTCTACACCGGGGGCTCGCGCCCGTACGGCTACCTCGGCCTCGGGGAGGTCATGGTGTTCGTGTTCTTCGGGCTGGTCGCCGTCATCGGCACGGCGTACGTCCAGACCGAGACGTGGGAGTGGGCCGCGCTGTGGGCCGCCGTCGGGGTGGGTGCCCTCGCCTGCGCGATCCTGGTCGCGAACAACCTGCGCGACATCCCCACCGACACCGTCGCCGGCAAGCGCACCCTCGCGGTGCTCCTCGGGGACCGGCGGACCCGGCTCCTCTACGCGCTGCTCGTGGTCGTCGCCGCCGCCGCGGTCGTGCTGGTCGCGCTGGCCACGTCGTGGTGGGCGCTGCTCGGGCTCGGCTTCCTCGTGCTCGCCGTCCCGGCGTGCCGCACCGTGCTCGGCGGGGCGACCGGCCCCGGGCTGATCCCGGTCCTGCAGTCCACCGGCCTCGCCGAGCTGCTCTGGGCGGCGCTGGTCGCGCTCGGGCTCGTCGTCGCCGGCTGAGGGCTACGCTCGCAGCATGCTGTGGATCATCCTGCTGGTCGTGGTGCTGGGCGTGCTCGCCTACCGGTTCCGGGTGCCGCTGCTGGCGAGGCTGCTGGGCCAGGACGAGGCCCGGGTCCGCCGCCAGCTCGGCCGGCGCAAGGACTGAAGCCTCAGGACGAGGGCGACGAGGGCGACGACGGGTCGTCGTCGGCGTCCTCCTTGGCCTTCATCTCCTCGATCTTGGCGGTCATCGCCGCGGCGCGGGTCTGCACCCGCCGGGCCAGCGCCTCGCGCTGGTGGTTCAGCACGACGTACGAGCCGATGCCGCTCACCAGCAGCGCGATCACCAGCGACCACAGGATCGGGACGGTGTCGGTGAAGAGGAACCAGACCCCCAGGACGATCCCGAACGTCGCAGCGAACAGCACCAGCCGCAGGGCGGTGTAGATCCAGAACTCCTTCACGGATTCAGGGTAGGCGTGACCACCCGGTGCCTACTCTGGGGGTGTGCTGAAGTTCCTGCTGTTCGTGATCCTCGTCGCGATCGTCGTCTACCTCACGGTGCGCGCGATCCAGCGGCGCGGGGTCACGCCGCCGGCGCCCCGCCGGCCCCGGCCCCAGCAGCAGCCGCCGCGCGTGATGGGGCCCGACGACGACCCGGACTTCCTGCGCGACCTGGACCGGAAGCGTCGGCATCCCGAGGATCCCGAGGCGTAGCGAGCGCACCGCAGCCGGTCGAGTCGGCGCGAATGCAGACCCGCAGCCGGTCGAGTCGGCGCGAATGCAGGCCCGCAGCCGGTCGAGTCGGCGCGAATGCAGACCCGCAGCCGGTCGAGTCGGCGCGAATGCAGGCCGCTCGACGGCAGTAGCGCCGACTCGGCACCCCCGGGAGCTGCAGTAGCGCCGACTCGGCACCCTCACGACCTGCAGTAGCGCCGACTCGGCACCCTCACGACCTGCAGTAGCGCCGACTCGGCACGCTCACGGAGTGGTGGGGACGGTGCCCACGGTCACCAGCGCCGGCGCACCGGCGTACGAGTGCTGCGACGTGGTCGAGAAGTAGTTGATCCCGATGAAGTTGAACCACAGCGTCGCCACGCCCACCAGCGCGAGGATCGCGGCGTTGCGGCCCTTCCAGCCGGCGGTGGTGCGGGCGTGGAGGTACGCCGCGTAGACGACCCAGGTGATGAAGGCCCACACCTCCTTGGGGTCCCAGTTCCAGTACGACGACCAGGCCTGGTGCGCCCAGATCGGGCCGGTGATGAGCACCGCGAACGTCCACACCGGGAAGCCGAAGGCGTGCAGCCGGTAGGAGACCCGGTCCAGGACCTCGGGCTTCGGCAGCCGCGCGACGTAGCCGGTGGTGCGGGAGGCGCCGCGGGCCTTGACCAGGTACAGCGCCGAGGTGATGCCGCCGAGGGTGAACGCGCCGGTGGCGATGATCGCCGAGACGACATGGATCACCAGCCAGTACGACGACAGCGCCTCGGTCAGCGGCGCGACCGGCGCGTAGAGCCAGATCACCGCGACCATGAGCACGGCCAGGACGAAGGCCAGGACGACCGGGGCCATCCAGGCGAGCCGCAGCCTGCGGTGGAGCGCGACGTACAGGAACGCGACCACGAACGTGCCGGTCAGCGTGAACTCGTACATGTTGCCCCACGGCACCCGGTTCGGGTCGGCGGCCATGCCGCGCGCTACCAGGCCCACGAGCTGGATGGCGACGGCGAGGCAGGTGAGCAGGTAGCCCAGCCGGCCGAACATCGCCGGGCGGCGTCCGCTCGCCTCGTCCGCCGGAGCCGGGCCGGTGTCGACGAGGACGCCGCCGGCCGGCGCGGCCGCGGCCGACGCCGAGACGGGCACCTTGCGCAGCGAGGCCCACTCGACCAGGTGGGCGAGCAGGGCCAGGAAGTACACGAGCCCGCAGGCCGCCACGGCCTGGTTGCTGAGACTCTCCCACGCGGCGTCGGTCATGCGGGGTCCCCGGCAAGTTGTGCGCGGAAGGAGCGCAGCGGGGGGAGCGCAGAACTTGCTGGGGTGCTCACGACTCGTCCTCTCGTCGGTTCTGGATCGCGGCCACGACCTCGTCCACCACGGCGGCCATGTCGCCACCGCCGGACCGGTCGAGCGCGGCGACCTCCACCAGTGTGCCGCCCCCCTCCCTGCGGGCGCGAACCCACACCCGCCGGGGCCGGATGAACAGCGACCCGAGCAGCCCGAGCAGCGCGAGCACGACGCCCGCGAGCGCGATCCACTTGCCGGGGGTCTGGCTGATCTGGATCTTGTTCCAGCGCTGGAGCCCGTCGAAGCTGACGGTCCCGAGCCCGTTGGGCAGCGATACCGTCTGGCCCGGCCGCAGGTCGATCCGGTACGGCGCGCCGTTCTTCTTGGTCAGCATCGTGGTGCGGGCCTTGTCGAGCGCGTACACCGACTGCGGCGCCCCGGTGTCCATGCCGAGGTCGCCGGTGTAGACGAGCATCGAGACCATCGGGTCCAGCGGCTTGCCGAGCAGGGAGTAGTAGCTGCCGGTCTGCTTCGAGAACGCGACCGTCGGATAGAACTCGCCCTCGAGCCCGATCTGGGTCGGCTCGGCGTCCGGCGCCTTGACCACGCCGATGGACTGGAAGCTCTGGTCCACCGGCAGGAAGACCGTGGGCCCGCTGTAGACCTCGTCGCCGTTGCCGTCCTTGACGGTGATCACCGGCGCGTAGCCGTGGCCGATGAGGAAGACGTCGGTGTTGCCGATGCTCAGCGGGTGGTTGACCTTGAGGTCGTACTTCTTCTCCGGGGAGCCCGGGGTCTCCTGGTAGCTCAGGTGGGACTCGAACCCGCGCGCCATCCCGGCCCGGGGCCCGGTGGTCAGCCAGTCGACGTCGAAGTCGTCGATGGTGAACGAGAACGGCTCCATGCCGCTCGCGTGGAACAGGCTGCCGGGGTCGAAGTCGTCGTACTGGGTGAGGTTGTTGGAGAAGCCGTACTGGTCGCCGACCAGCAGGATCACGCCGCCCTTGTAGCCGAACATGCTGCCCAGCGCGAAGCCGACGAGCACCACCAGCACCGAGAGGTGGAAGACCAGGTTCCCCGCCTCGCGCAGGTAGCCACGCTCCGCTGACACCGCGTCCCCGTCGACCGTCAGCCGGTACCGCCGCTTCCGCAGCGCGGTGCGAGCCCGCTCCAGCACGACGTCCGGCGCCTCGGCGGTCGCGTACGTCGCGTGCTCGGGCAGCCGGGTCAGGTTGCGGGGCGCCGCGGGTGGCTTGGCCCGCAGCCCGCGCCAGTAGTGGAACGTGCGGGGCACGATGCAGCCGACCAGCGACAGCATCAGCAGGATGTAGATCGCCGAGAACCACGGGGAGTCGTAGACCGAGAACAGCCCGAGCCTCTCGTAGACCGGCGTCAGCTTCGGGTGGTCGCTCTGCCAGTTCGACGTCTTGAGGGAGTCGACGCCCTCCTGCGGGATGATCGAGCCCGGGATCGCCGCGAGCGCGAGCAGCAGCAGCAGGATCAGTGCGGTGCGCATCGAGGTGACCTGGCGCCAGGTCCAGCGCAGCAGCTCCCGGACGGACAGCTCGCCGGGACGGCGGTCGTCCTCGGGCGGCCGGGTGCTCAACGACGTGCGCGTGCTCATACGACGGTCTCGGAGCTCTGCACCAGGCGCACCTGCAGCCAGCTGACCGCCTCGGCCCACCAGCCGGTGAGCAGGAGGACGCCGACCGCAACCAGCATCAGGCCGCCGGCGCGCATCACCCAGACCTGGTGGCGCCGGATCCAGCCGATCGCCGAGAGCGACTTCTCGTAGGCCAGCCCGGCGAGGATGAACGGCACCCCGAGCCCGAGCGCGTAGACCGCGGAGAGGAACGCGCCGCGCGCGGCGGTGCCCTCCTGGAGGGCGAGCGTGCTGATCGCGGCGAGGGTCGGGCCGATGCACGGCGTCCACCCGAGCCCGAACAGGAAGCCCAGCACCGGCGCGGCCGCGAGCCCGACGGCGGGCACCGTGTGCACCCGCCACTCGCGGTTCAGGAACGGCAGCCAGCCGCCGAACGCCAGGCCGAGCACGATCATCAGGACCCCGAGCACGATCGAGAGCTGGCGGCTCCAGGTGACCAGCCACGCGCCGAGCGCGCCGGTCGCCGTCCCGAGGATCACGAAGACGACCGTGAAGCCGACGACGAACAGCAGCGAGCCGAGGAACATCCGGCCGCGCCGCGAGCCGGCGACGCCGTTCGCGAGGTCGGCGCCGGACAGCCCGGTGGCGTAGGAGAGGTAGCCCGGCAGCAGCGGGATCACGCACGGGGAGAAGAACGAGACCAGCCCGGCGACCAGGGCCACCGGGACGGCGAGGACCAGGGACCCGGAGGCGGCCTGGGTCTGGAACCACTCAGCCATCGGGGTCAGCCGTCGATCTCGTCGACCAGGTCGACCAGGGTCTGCCGGGACGGGAGCGCGCCCAGGATGCTGGCGGCGATCCGGCCCTCGTCGTCGAGGACGACGAACGACGGGATGGAGTTCGGGCTGAGCGTGCCCTGGAACTGCAGCATCGCCTTGCCGTCGGGCGAGTACACCGACGGGTACGGCACGTCGAAGCGCCTGACGAACGCCTGCCCGGTGGCGGTCGAGGCGTCGCGCAGGTTGATCCCGACGAACTGGGCCCGGGCGCCGATCTGGTCCGCGGCGGCCACGACGTCGGGTGCCTCGCCGCGGCACGGCCCGCACCAGGAGCCCCAGACCACGACGACGACCGGCTTGCCGCGGTAGTCGGCGAGGTCGATCGGCTTGCCGTCGAGGTCGGTGCCCCGCAGGTCGACCGGGTCGCCGCGGTCCACCGCCTTGACGATGTTCACGTCGCCGCCGCCGGTGACGAAGCCCTTGTCCCCGGTGCCCTGCAACGAGGTGCAGCCGGTGAGGAGGAGCAGGCAGCCGAGCACGGCCGCCAGGACGGAACGCACGGTCAGGGCCTCTTCTCCTCGGGCGCGTCGCCGGCCGAGAACGGCGCCTTCTTGTCGCGCACCGGGATCAGGTCCCCGGCGGGCTCGGAGTAGCTGACCTGGGTCAGCCGGTCCCCGACGAAGTGGAAGGAGGTGAGCGAGCACAGGGTGCACTGGCGCTTGCGGGGGTCGTGGAGGAACGAGCGCTTCTCCACGTGCAGCCGGGTGGTCCAGATCGGGAGCTGGTGGGACACGATCACGGCCTCGTGGCCGGCCGCGGTCTCCCGGGCGTCGTGCACCGCCGCCATCATCCGCGCGACGATGTCCTTGTAGGGCTCGCCCCAGGACGGCTTGAGCGGGTTCCAGAGGTACCGCCAGGTGCGGGGGTCGCGCAGCGCGTTCTCGCCGCCGGCGAACCGCTTGCCCTCGAACACGTTGGTCGACTCGATCACCCGCGGGTCGGTGACGATCTCGAGGCCGCGCGCGGTGGCCAGCGGCTGCGCGGTCTCCTGGGCCCGCTCCAGCGGCGAGACCCGCAGGTGGGTGATGTCGCGGTCCTTGATCGCGTCCGCGACCTTCTCGGCCATCTGCCGGCCGAGGTCGGAGAGGTGGAACCCGTCGCGGCGCCCGTACAGCACGCCGTCGGGGTTGTGGACCTCGCCGTGGCGCAGCAGGTGGACGATCGTGTCGGGGGTCTGGCTCACGGCGTCGCTCCTGACGTCTGCTGGGCCTGCGCCGCGGCTCGGGCGGCGTGCGGAAGGGCGTCGAGCACGGTCTGCACCGCGCGGTCGTCGTGCGCGGAGGAGAGGAACCACGCCTCGAACGCCGACGGCGGGAGGTAGACCTTGTGGTCGAGCATGGCGTGGAAGAACGCGGCGTAGGCCGCCTGGTCGGTCCGCGCGGCGTCATCGAAGTCCCGCACGGCGCCCTCGGTGAGGAACACCGAGAACATCGTGCCGGTGGCCTGGACGACGTGCGCGACGCCCGCCTTGCTGAGCTCGTCGGAGGCCGCGGTCTTGACGGTGTCGGCGGCGGCGCCGACGTGGGCGTAGACCTCGTCGGTCGCGAGCCGGAGCGTGGCGAGCCCGGCGGTCGTGGCGATCGGGTTCCCCGAGAGCGTGCCGGCCTGGTAGACCGGGCCCTCCGGCGCGAGCCGGGACATGACGTCGGCGCGGCCGCCGAAGGCAGCGGCCGGGAAGCCGCCGCCCATGACCTTGCCGAACGTCATCAGGTCCGGGCGCCAGCCCTCCACCGCGCCGTCCAGCCCCCACTGGCCGAGCCTCGACGCCCGGAAGCCGGTCATCACCTCGTCGCTGACGAACAGCGCGCCGTGCGCCCGGCAGGTCTCCGCCAGGAACCGGTTGAAGCCGGGCTCCGGCGGGACGACGCCCATGTTGCCGGGGGCCGCCTCGGTGATCAGGCAGGCGATCCGGTCGCCGTGCTCGGCGAACGCCGTCTCCACGGCCGTCCGGTCGTTGTACGGCAGCACCAGGGTCAGGGCGGTCGAGGACTCGGGCACCCCCGGCGTACCGGGCAGCGCGAACGTCGCGAGCCCGGAGCCGGCGGACGCCAGCAGCGAGTCCACGTGCCCGTGGTAGCAGCCCGCGAACTTCACGACGACGTCGCGGCCGGTGAAGCCGCGGGCGAGCCGGATCGCGGACATGGTGGCCTCGGTGCCGGAGGAGACGAACCGGACCCGCTCGACGGGCGCGCGGGCGACGATCTCCTCGGCGAGCTCGACCTCGGGCTCGGTGGGGGCGCCGTACGACGTCCCGCGCCGGACCGCGTCGAGCACCGCGGCCTGCACCTCGGGGTGGGCGTGCCCGAGCAGCATCGGTCCCCAGGAGCAGATCAGGTCGACGTACTCGTTGCCGTCGACGTCGGTCAGCCAGGCGCCCTGCGCCGAGCGGATGAACCGCGGGGTGCCGCCGACCGCGTTGAACGCGCGCACCGGGGAGTTCACCCCACCCGGGGTCACGGCGCGGGCGCGCTCGAAGAGCGCGGCGGAGCGGACGGGGTCCGCGATCGACGGGACGGTCACCGGGTCATTGTCGCTGAGCGCGCCAACCGGGCATCATCGAGGGTGCGCCGCGCTCGTGGGAGCGTGGCACAGACCACGCGGCGGCGAGATCCGGAACGCGTTTCACCGTCACGACCGCCGGGAATGGTCGTCCCGTGACCGACGGCCCGAAGCATCGACGTGAGCCCGACCGTAACTGGTGGGTAACACGCTCGTTGGTTGGGGCACCGCGTGACGAGGGACACGCGTTTGTCGTGGGAACAGGGAGAGCAACGATGTCGAATGCGCGCTTCGGCCGTGGCCACAGGGCCATGGCTCTCGTGCCGTTGGCCGTCCTTTCGGCCGCGTGGACGGCCAGCATCGCCGGCGTGAGCGCCACCACCGCCAGCGCCAGCGCCGAGCCGGAGACCCTGCTGCCGGACGGCTCGACCGTGCCGACCCAGGCGATCGAGGCACCGGCCAGCGTGTCCAGCTCCGGCGGCGTCGCCCCGGGCGTGCACGGCGACCCCGGCACCGCCGTCGCCACCGCCTCGACCTCGGGGATCCCGGCCGCCGCCCTCGCGGCGTACCAGCGGGCCGAGACCGTCATCAACTCCGCCGACAAGGGCTGCCACCTCTCCTGGCAGCTGATCGCGGCGATCGGCCGGGTCGAGTCCGACCACGGCCGCACCAACGGCAACAGCCTCGACGCCCAGGGCGTCGCCCGGCCCGGCATCTTCGGCCCCGCGCTCGACGGCACCCACGGCACCAGCCGGATCGCCGACACCGACGCCGGGCAGTACGACGCGGACGCGAAGTTCGACCGCGCGATCGGCCCGATGCAGTTCATCCCGTCGACCTGGTCGGTCGTCGGCGTGGACGCCGACGGCGACGGCAAGCGCAACCCGCAGGACATCGACGACGCGGCCCTCGCGACCGCCGTCTACCTCTGCTCCGGCGACGACGACCTGTCGTCCGCATCGGGCCAGCGGGCCTCGGTGTACCGCTACAACCACTCGCAGTCGTACGTCGACCTGGTCCTCTCGATCATGCACGCCTACCTGCAGGGCGAGTTCACCTCGGTGCCGAACGGCACCACCTCCGCCGGCTACCTGGTGCCGGCCGAGCACCAGCCGGCTCCGAAGGGCCCGAAGAAGCACCACCACCACGCGCAGCCGCACGGCCAGCAGAGCAACGGCTCCGGCCCCAGCTCGACCCCGACCGAGCCGCCCACCGAGCAGCCGACTGCGCCCGCCACGCCGGGTGGCGGTGGCGGCAACGGCGGGACCGGCGGCGGTGGCGGCGTCGGTGGCACCGGCGTCCACGTGACCGTCCCGCCGCTCCCCTCGACGTCCGTCTCGCCGGTCGACGAGGTCCTCACCCACGCCCAGGCGATCGCGCAGTGCACGCTGGACGGCTTCGTCGACAACCCCCTCGTGAACGACGACGACTTCGACCAGTGCGTGTACGACTACACGCACAAGGGCTGAGCGCGGGCCAGATCTCCGCGCAATTGCACGGCCACGCTGCCGCTACCGGGCAGTAGGCCAGGCTCAGCGTTCAATTGCGCGCTCACGCGCCAGCACCCGCGCAATTGAACGGCCACGCTGCCGCTACCGGGCAGTAGGCCAGGCTCACCGTTCAATTGCGCGCTCACGCGCCAGAGCAATTGCGCGCTAACGCGCCAGCAGCCGCGCCGCCTCGGCGGCCCAGTACGTGAGGATCACGTCGGAGCCCGCCCGGCGGATGGCGAGCAGCGTCTCGAGGATCGCCGGCTCGCGGTCGATCCAGCCGTTCGCGGCCGCGGCCTCGACCATCGCGTACTCGCCCGAGACGTTGTACGCCGCGACCGGGACGGGGACGGCGTCGCGGACCCGGCGGATCACGTCGAGGTAGGCGAGCGCGGGCTTGACCATGACCAGGTCGGCGCCCTCCTCGACGTCGAGGAGCGCCTCCCGGACGCCCTCGAGGGCGTTGGCGGAGTCCTGCTGGTAGGTGCGCCGGTCGCCCTGCAGCGAGGAGTCCACGGCCTCGCGGAACGGGCCGAAGAACGCGGAGGCGTACTTCGCGGAGTACGCCAGGATCGAGACGTCCGTGTACCCGGCGGCGTCGAGGGCGGACCGGATCACGCGGACCTGGCCGTCCATCATCCCGCTGGGACCGACCATGTGGACGCCGGCGGCGGCCTGCGCGAGCGCCATCTCGGCGTACACCTCGAGCGTCCGGTCGTTGTCGACCCGGCCGTCCGGGGACAGCACGCCGCAGTGCCCGTGGTCGGTGAACTCGTCGAGGCACAGGTCGCTCATCACCGTCAGGGCGTCGCCGACCTCCGCGACCACGTCCGCGATCGCGACGTTGAGGATCCCGTGCGGGTCGCAGGCGCCGGAGCCGACGGCGTCCTTGGCGGACGGCACGCCGAACAGCATGATCCCGCCCAGCCCGAGCGACGCCGCCTCCGCCGCCGCCGCGCGCAGCGAGTCCCGGCTGTGCTGGACGACGCCCGGCATCGAGCCGATCGGCTGCGGCTCGGTGAGGCCCTCGCGCACGAAGACCGGCAGGATCAGCTGCCGCGCCTCCAGCGAGGTCTCGGCGACCATCCGCCGCAGCGCCGGGGTGGTCCGCAGGCGCCGCGGGCGGATGACGGGGCCGAGCTCGGTCATCGGGACGTGCTGGCCTTCCGGCGCGCCGACGGCTTCCGGTCCGACGGCTTGGTGACCGGCTGGCCGGCCTCCACCATCGCGATCCGGCGCGCGGCGCCGAAGTCCGCGAGCGCGTCGACCAGGGCGTCGACGTCCGGGTTCGGGGCCAGGACGTCGACCCGCAGGCCGTGCTCCTCCGCGGTCTTCGCGGTGGCGGGGCCGATCACGGCGATCACCGTCGACGGGTGCGGCTTGCCGGCGATGCCGACCAGGTTGCGCACCGTCGAGGACGACGTGAACACGACCGCGTCGAACTTGCCGGTCTTGATCGCGTCCCGGGTCGGGGCCGGCGGCGGCGCCGCGCGGACGGTGCGGTACGCCGTGACGTCGTCGCACTCCCAGCCCAGGTCGATCAGGCCGGCGACCAGGTTCTCGGTCGCGATGTCGGCGCGCGGCAGGAAGACCCGGTTGATCGGGTCGAGCAGCTCGTCGTACTCGGGCCAGTCCTCGAGGAGGCCGGCGGCCGACTGCTCGCCGGACGGCACCAGGTCGGCGCGCAGCCCCCAGTCCGCGATCGCCTGGGCGGTCTTGTCGCCGACCGCGGCGATCTTGAGGCCGGAGAACGCGCGGGCGTCCAGGCCGTACTCCTCGAACTTCTCGCGGACGGCGCGCACGGCGTTGACCGACGTGAACGCGATCCACTCGTAGCGGCCCTCGACGAGGCCGCGCACGGCCTTGTCCATCTGCTGCGGGTTGCGCGGCGGCTCGACGGAGATGGTCGGCACCTCGTCCGGCACCGCGCCGTAGCCGCGCAGCCGCTGCGAGACCGACCCGGCCTGCTCCTTGGTCCGCGGGACCAGCACCCGCCAGCCGAACAGCGGCTTGGTCTCGAACCAGGACAGCGTCTCGCGCAGGTCGACGACGTCGCCGACGACGGTGACGGCCGGCGGGGCCATCCGGGCGGCGCGGGCGTCCGCGCCGATCCGCTCCAGCGTCGAGGCGACCGTCGTCTGCTCCGTGGTGGTGCCGACCCGGGTCATCGCGACCGGCGTCTCCGGCGCGCGGCCGGCCGCGACCAGCGCCTTGGCGATCTCGCCGATCTGGCCGACCGCCGACAGCAGCACCAGCGTGCGCTTGTCGGCGTACTGCGACCAGTCGACCTTGTCGCCGCAGGTGACGACGGCGACCTCGCGGTGGTCCTTGGTGGTGAGCGGGATGCCGGCGTACGCCGGGACCGCGCTGACCGAGGAGACCCCCGGGACGATCTCGAAGGCCAGGCCGGCCTTGACGCAGGCCTGCGCCTCCTCGGGGCCGGACGCGTAGACGAACGGGTCGCCCGACATCAGGCGGACGACGTTCAGGCCGCGCTTGGCCTGCTTCACGACGACCTTCGCGCGGGCGGCGTGGGTCAGCGGCTGGCCGTCCTCACCGAAACCGCCGTCGACGAGCTCCGGCCCGTCCTCGGTGGCGCCGCACACCGCGCGCACCAGGTCGGCGTGCTCGGGGAGCTCGGTGACCACGACGTCGGCCTGCTGGAGCAGGTCGACGGCGCGCACGGTCAGCAGGCCAGGGTCGCCCGGGCCGCTGCCGACGAACGACACCGAGCCTCGGGTGGTGGTGGTCTTGCCTCGCGTCATGCGTTCTGCCTCTTGTCTGTTGCTGCTGTCAGTCCTGCGGCACCGTCGGCGAGCATCTCGTCCGCCAGCCGGGTCCCGACGCCTTCCGCGTCGGCGGGCTTCCCGGTCGCGGACATCCGCACCGAGAGCGCCCCGTCGGGTGAGAGGGCCACCGCCCGCACCCAGAGCTCCTCGCCGTCCTCCCCCTCGACGACCTCGGCCAGCGCCCCGATCGGCGCCGAGCACCCGCCCTCGAGGGTGGCCAGCACGGCCCGCTCGGCCGTCACCGCGGCGCGGGCGTGCGGGTCGTCCAGGGCCGCGGCGAGCTCGTCCCCGAGCGAGTCGCCGGCCCGGCACTCCACCGCCAGGGCGCCCTGCCCGGGGGCGGGGAGCATCTGGAGCGGCTCGAGCACCTCGGTCGCCTCGTCGACGCGACCGAGCCGGGCCAGCCCGGCCCGCGCGAGGACGACGGCGTCGTACTCCCCGGACCGGACCTTGCCGATCCGGGTGTCGACGTTCCCACGAACGCCGACCACGTCCAAACCGAGGCCGAGCGCGTGCAGCTGGGCGGCCCGCCGGGGCGACCCGGTGCCGACCCGGCTGCCGGCCGGGAGCTCGCCGAGCGTGAGACCGTCCCGGGCGACGACCACGTCGCGCGGGTCCTCGCGGTCGGGGACCGCGACCAGCGCGATCCCGTCGGCGGCGTTCGTCGGGAGGTCCTTGAGCGAGTGCACGGCGACGTCGACGCGACCGTCGAGCAGGGCGTCGCGGAGCGCGGAGACGAACACGCCGGTCGACGCCGCGCCGGCCAGCGGGGTGCCCGCCGCCTGGCTGCGGTCGCCCTCGGTGCTGATCTCGACCAGCTCGACCTCGCGGCCCAGCGTCTCGGAGATCCGGTCGGCGACGAGCCGGGACTGGGTGGTGGCGAGCGCGGAGGCACGGGTGCCGATGCGCACGGCGCTCATGACAGGCCCTCCGGGCGGGTCACCGCGTCCACGGCGTCGGGGTCGAGCGCGAACAGCTCGGCGAGCGCGGCGGCGTAGGACACCGCGCCGGTCTCGTTGGCGAGCTCCTTGACCCGGACCGTCGGCTGGTGCAGCAGCTTGTCGGCGACCCGGCGCACGGTGTGCAGCACCTCGGCGCGGGTCGCCTCGTCGAGGTCGGGGAGCCGGCCGGCGAGCCGCTCCATCTCGGCGTCGACGACCGAGGTGGCCATCGAGCGCAGCGCGACCACGGTCGGGGTGACGGCCGACTGGCGGCGGGCGGTCAGGAACGCCGCGACCTCCTGCCCGACGATCCGGCGCACCTCGAGGACCTCGCGGCCCGCGTCGGAGTCGCGGAGCTCGTCGGCGAGCTCGGCGAGGTTGATCAGCGTGACGCCGGGCAGCTCGGCGACCGACGGGTCGACGTCGTGCGGCAGCGCCAGGTCGATGATCGCGAGCTCGCGGCCGCCGGCGACCGCGGCGGCGACGGTCTGGCGGTCGACGACGACGCCGGTCGCGCCGGTGCAGGACACGAGCACGTCACACATGGCGAGCTCGGCCTCGAGGTCGGCGAGCGCGGCCGCGCGGGCGCCGTACTCGGCCGCGAGGCGGTCCGCGTTGCCGGCGGTGCGGTTGGCGACGGTGACGCTGGCGGCGCCGCGCCGCGCGACGGTGGCGGTGGCGAGCCCGGCCATGGAGCCGGCGCCGAGCACCAGCACACGCTTGCCGGACAGGTCGCCGACGGCGGCGTGGCTGCGGTCCAGGGCGGCGCTGACCAGCGAGGGCGCGGCGCTGTCGATGTCCGTCTCGGCGCGGGCCCGCTTGCCGACCCGCAGGGCCTGCTGGAACAGCACGTTGAGCGCGGGGCCCACGGTGCCGATCTCCTGGCCGGAGCTGAGCGCGTCGCGGGTCTGGCCGAGGATCTGGGCCTCGCCGATCGCCATCGAGTCGAGCCCGGCGACCACCTGGAACAGGTGGGACACCGCGCCGTCGTCGTAGTGCACGTACAGGTGCGGCAGCATCGCCTCGGTGGACTCACCGGCGCGCTCGAGGAGCAGCCGGGAGACCTCCTCGACGGAGCCGTGGAACCGGTCGACCTCGGCGTAGATCTCGACCCGGTTGCAGGTCGCGATGACCGTCGCCTCGGTGACGTGCTCGCAGGCCGCGACGTCGTCGATCAGCTTGTGCACGCCCGCCGTGTCGAGCGCGACCTGCTCGAGCAGGGCGACGGGGGCCGACTTGTGGGACATGCCGACGACCAGGACGCTCATGCCGTCGCCCCCTTGCGCTGCTCGTGGTAGGCGAGGATCTGCAGCTCGATGGACAGGTCGACCTTGCGCACGTCGACCTGGTCCGGGACGTTCAGCACGATCGGGGCGAAGTTCAAGATGCTGGTGATGCCGCAGGCGACCATCCGGTCGGCGACGTCCTGGGCGGCCAGCGCGGGGGTGGCGATGACGCCGATCGCGACGGAGTGCTCGCGGACGATCCGCTCGAGGTCGTCGAACGGCCCCACCTCGAGCCCCGCGACGACCTCGTCGCGCCGGGCGGGGTCGGCGTCCAGCAGGGCGACCACGCGGAAGCCGCGGCTGCGGAAGCCGGAGTAGTTCGCGAGCGCCTGCCCCAGGTTCCCGATGCCGACGATCACGACCGGCCAGTCCTGGGTCACGCCGATCTCCCGGGCGATCTGGTAGCGCAGGTAGTCGACGTCGTACCCGACGCCCCGGGTGCCGTAGCTGCCGAGGTAGGACAGGTCCTTGCGCAGCTTGGCGCTGTTCACGCCCGCGGCGACCGCGAGCTCCTCGCTGGAGCAGGTGCCGATGCCCTGCTCGGACAGCGTGGTCAGCGCCCGGAGGTAGACAGGCAGTCGCGCGACGGTCGCCTCGGGGATGTCCCGTGCACTCTCAGGGGAGGTCCGTGCGGTCACTGCTGCTCTTTCCATGCCAGGGGCTTGGGCCGTCGTCGGGCACGGCAGAGAACGCTCGGATCGAGGGCCGATGCGCACCCGGCGGCTCGTTCACTGTAGGAGTTTGTGAACGCGAGAACAAACCGAGACGGGCCCGTCCCAGCCCGCGGGCCACCCCCTGTGAGATGGCCCACGCCGTCGGCGTGGTACTACCCCTGCAGCGCGGCCCGCAGGCGCTGCTCGTCGACCCGCCAGAAGTCGTGCTGGCGGCCGTCGACGAACGTCACCGGGATCTCCTCGCCGAACCGCTCCAGCAGCGCCGGGTCGTCGTCGATCGAGACCTCGTCGTACCCCTCCCCGAGGTCGGCGCAGACCCGCTCGATCACGGCCCGGGCGTCCTCGCAGAGGTGGCAGCCGGGCCGGGAGTAGAGCGTCACCCGGCTCACTCGAGCAGCCCCAGGTTCCGCCGCCGCTCGATGCCGCGCAGCCGGCCCTTCTGCACCTTGCCGGTGACGGTCTTGGGCAGCTCGTCGACCACCTCGACGCGCGCGGGCTGCTTGAACCGCGCGAGCCGCACGGCACAGTGCTCGTGGACCGCGTCCTCGATCGCCGCCGGGTCGGCGCCCGGGGCGCGGACGTAGGCCACCACGGCCTCGCCGGTCTGCGGGTCCGCGGCGCCGATCACCGCGACGTCCGCGACGCCGGGGACCTCCGCGATCACGTCCTCGACCTCGGTCGGGTAGACGTTGAAGCCGCTGACGATGACCAGCTCCTTGAGCCGGTCGACCAGGAACAGGTCGCCGTCGTCGTGGAGGAACCCCACGTCGCCGGTGGACCACCAGCCGTCCTCGTCCGGGCCGCCGTCGCCGTCGGGCCAGTACCCGCTGAAGAGGTTGGCGCCCCGGACCTGGATCTCGCCGGCATCGTCGCCCTCGGGCGGCCGGCCGGTCTCGTCGACGAGCCGCAGCTCGACACCCGGCAGCGCCGCCCCGACCGAGCCCGGCTCCGGATCGGTGCTGCAGAGCGTGCTGGTGACCACCGGGGCCGCCTCGGTCAGGCCGTAGCCCTGGTGCACCGGGATCCCGGTGCGCGCGGTGAACCGTTCGATCGCCTCCGGCGACAGCGGCGCGGAGCCGGACAGGACCAGCCGCACCGGGCCCAGGTGCTCGGCCAGGTCGGGCTCGTCCTCCCAGTACGCGAACACCGGCGGCGCCACCGGCAGCACGCTGCACGCCTCGTCGTCGATCAGGTGGAGGGTCTCGTGCGGGTCGAACCGCTCGACGAGCACCAGCTTCGCCCGGTGCCGCAGGACTCCGCCGAGCACGGCGTTGAGGCCGTAGACGTGGAACAACGGCAGCACGCCGAGCACCACGTCGTCGCCGTGCATCATCGGCGGCTCGACGGCGGCGACCTGGTCGAGGTTCGCGAGCAGCGCCCGGTGGGTGAGCATCGCGGCCCGGGGCCGGCCGGAGGTGCCGCTGGTGTAGAGCAGGGCGGCGAGCTTCTCGGGGTCCTGGAGCGGCGGCACCGGACGCGCGGGGGCGGCCCGCAGCTCGTCGTACGACGGCTCGCCGATCACCACGAGGCGGGGCGGCGACCCGAGGCCGGACACCGCCTCGCGGACCGCGTCGGCGGTGCTCGCGTCGGCCACCACCACCCGCGAGCCGGAGTCCTCGAGCATCCGGGCGAGCTCCCCGACCGCGGATCCCGGGTTGACCGGGACCGCCACCGCCTGGGCGCGCAGCACCCCTAGGTACGTCGTGACGAACTCGAGCCGGTTGCCGGCGACGATCATGACCCGCTGCCCGCCGACGACGCCGGCGGCTCCGAGCCCGGTCGCGAGCCGCCCGACCTCGTCCTCGAGGGCGGCCCAGGTCAGGGAGCGCCCGCCGGACTCCACCACGGCGAGCCGGTCGGGCTGTTCCCCGGCGGCCACGGCGACCAGCTCGGAGACGTCGTGCACTCCGGACATGCGACGATCCTTCCACAGCGCGTCCGCCGCTACGCTGCGAACTGTGACCGAGAAGCGTCCGCGGCCGCGCAACCTGCAGGTCCGGTCCGTGCTGGCCGGCGAGGCGGCCGCGGCCGCCGCCGAGGTCGAGTCGGCGCTGACCCCGGCCGTCGACGCCGACTCGGCGGCGTTCTTCGACGTCGACAACACGGTGATGCAGGGCGCGAGCATCTTCCACCTGGCCCGCGGGCTGCACCGGCGGCGCTTCTTCACCACCCGCGAGATCCTCGGCGCCGCCTGGAAGCAGGCCTACTTCCGCGTGGTCGGCGTGGAGGACCCCGACCACGTCGCCGACGCCCGCGCCTCGGCGCTGAGCTTCATCGCCGGGCACACCGTGACCGAGCTGCAGGAGCTGGGCGAGGAGATCTTCGAGGAGGCGATGGCCGACCGGATCTGGCCGGGGACCCGCGCGCTCGCGCAGCTGCACCTGGACGAGGGGCAGCGGGTCTGGCTGGTGACGGCCGCCCCGATCGAGATCGCGCAGATCATCGCCCGCCGGCTCGGGCTCACCGGCGCGATGGGGACCGTCGCGGAGCACGAGGACGGCGTCTACACCGGCCGGCTGGTCGGCGACATGCTCCACGGCCCCGCCAAGGCCGAGGCGATCCGGGCCCTGGCCGAGCGCGAAGGGCTCGACCTGCGGCGCTGTTCGGCGTACTCCGACTCCTACAACGACCTGCCGATGCTCTCGCTGGTCGGCGACCCGTGCGCGATCAACCCGGACGCGCGGCTGCGCGCGCACGCCCGGGACCAGGGCTGGCGGATCCACGACTACCGGACCGGCCGGAAGGCGGTGCGCGGCGGCCTCGTCGTGGGCGCCGTGGCGGGGGCCGTGTCGGGCGCGGTGGCCGCCGGATTCGCGCTCAAGGGAAAACGGCATTGATCGTCCGGTTCCCAGATGCGTAACTCCCGTTTACCATGGGGAGGCTCCGGGGGAAGCTTCTTGGGAGGATGACGATCCATGCCGTGGGAGGACAGCGACGTCGTGCGCGGGCTGGACGCCCTGCGCCGGCTCGTCGCCCAGGCGCTGCTGGGTGAGCGCCCCGCGCTCGCCGGCGCGCCCGGAATCGTCCTCACCGAGGCGCTCGCGGGCGACCGCGCCCAGGCCGGCACCGGCAGCGGCGGCGGGTACGACGACGCCGACCTCGCCGCGTCGTCCGAGGAGGACGCCGCCGAGCGCACCCGGCTGATCGCCCTGGTCGAGCTGGCCCGCAAGGGCGACGCCGACGCGTTCGGGCTCCTCTACGACCACTACCAGCCGTCGGTCTACCGGTTCCTCTTCTACCGGACCCGCTCCGGCACCCTGGCCGAGGACCTCACCTCGGAGACGTTCTTCCGCGCGCTGCGGAGCATGACCAACTTCCGATGGCAGGGCAAGGACTTCGGCGCCTGGCTGATGACCATCGCCCGCAACCTGGCCACCGACCACTTCAAGGCCGGCCGCACCCGCCTCGAGCTCACGACCGAGGACATGGCGCTGCACGACGACGCCACCGAGGGCCCGGAGTCCACGGTGCTGGCCGGGCTGACGAACGAGATCCTGCTCAAGGCGCTCACCGAGCTGCCGTCGGAGCAGCGCGACTGCCTGGTGATGCGGTTCCTGCAGGGCATGAGCATCGCCGAGACGGCCGAGATCCTGGGCCGTTCCGACGGCGCGGTGAAGCAGCTGCAGCTGCGCGGCGTGCGCAACCTCGCCAAGCTCATGCCGGAGGGGTTGCGGGACTGATGACACGACGTGACGTAATCGTTTACATCGCCGGCGGGACCGCCGTAACCTCACCGCGCCACCCCTCGTTGAGGTCGACATGACTTGGGGGTTCCCGGCGCACCGGCGCGCCGACGAGTTCAACGAGCAGGTCGAGGCTCTCTCGACCGCTCCCGCGGCGACCCGTGACGCCGACCTGCTGGAGCTGGTCGGTGCGCTGCGGACCGTGCCGCAGGTGGCCGCTCGCCCCGAGTTCGTCGCCGACCTGCGCGCGCAGCTGATGGCCGAGGCGGCGACCGCCCTCGTGCCCGCCGACACCTCCCGGCTCACCCTCCCCCAGCGCCGCCCGACGCGCGAGCGCCGGCTGGCGGCCGTGGTCGGCGGCATCGCCGTCGTCGGCGTCACCACCGGCGTCGCGGTGGCGTCCCAGGGCGCCCTGCCGGGCGACTCGCTCTACCCGGTCAAGCGGGCCATCGAGAGCGCGCACACCGGCCTGTCGGTCGGCGAGGGCAGCAAGGGCACCGCGATGCTCGGCAACGCCGCCGACCGCCTCGACGAGGTCGACGCGCTGGCCCACCAGGACGGCCTCGGCGACGACCTGCGCATCGCCGACACGCTCAACACGTTCGCCGACCAGGCGACCCAGGCCTCCGACCTCCTGCTGGCCGACTACGCCCACACCGGCGACCCGAGCTCGATCGCCAAGCTCCACGACTTCGCCTCCTCCAGCCTCGGCCAGCTCGCGGCCCTCGAGCCGCTGGTGCCGGCCGAGGCCCGCGACGAGCTGATCCGCGCCGCCGGGGTCCTGCAGGGCATCGACGCGGCCGCAGGGCAGCGCTGCCCGTCCTGCGGCGGGACGCCGATCGACTCGATCCCGCCGGTCCTCATCCCCACCGAGACCGTCTTCGTCCCGGCGGCGGCGTCGGCGCCGACGGCCGAGCCGAGCACGGGCGCCAAGAAGTCCGACCCGAAGAAGGGCGACGGCGGCGGGCCCGACCTGCCGAACGTCCAGCCCGACAACCTCGGCCCCGGCAGCGTGTCCGACCCGGACAGCGGACCGTCGTCCGACCCGACCGGTGGCGGCGACCCGCTGCAGGCGATCACGAGCACCCTGACCGGCGGTGGCGGCACGCACCACACCCCGGCCGAGAACCCGCCGGCGCCGAGCGCCGACGACGTCGTGGACGGCGTGACCGGCATCCTCGAGGGCGTCGTCGACGGGCTCACCGGCCAGCAGACCCCGGCTCCGTAGCACTCGGCGGCCGAGGCCTCGGCCGCTAACGAGTCCCAGCGAGCTCGCTCAGCGGAAGACCGACTGCCGCTGCATCAGCAGCGTGTAGAGCGTCTGCTGGATCGTCTCGCGCACCTGGTCGGTCACGTTGAAGACCAGCATCGGGTCGTCGGCTGCGCCCGGCTCGAACTCGTCGGTGCGGATCGGCTCGCCGAACTCCAGCAGCCACTTCGACGGCAGCGGCACCAGCCCGAGCGGGCCGAGCAGCGGGAAGAGCGGCGTGATCGGGATGTACGGCAGGCCGAGCAGCCGCGCCAGCGACGGCACGTTGCCGACCAACGGGTAGATCTCCTCGGCGCCGACGACCGACAGCGGCACGATCGGCACCCCGGTGCGCAGGGCCGCCGAGACGAACCCGCCCCGGCCGAACCGCTGCAGCTTGTAGCGCTCGGCGTACGGCTTGCCGATGCCCTTGAAGCCCTCGGGCCACACACCGACGAGCTCGCCGCCGCGCAGCATCCGCTCGGCGTCCTCGGTGCAGGCCAGGGTCGCGCCGCTGCGCCGGGCGATGGTGCTCACGAACGGCAGCCGGAACACCAGGTCCGCGCCGAGCGGGCGCAGGAACCGGCCGGTCGTGTCGTGGATGGACACCATCGTCATCAGCCCGTCGACCGGGATCGTGCCGGAGTGGTTGGACACCACCAGCGCGCCGCCCTCGGACGGGATGTTCTCGGCGCCGCGCACCTCGACGCGGAACCACTTCTCCGCGATCGGGCGCAGCGTGGCCATGAGGAACCGCTCGGTGACCTCGGGGTCGAAGCCGTACTCGTCGACCTCGTAGGCGCCGGTCACCCGGCGACGCAGGAAGGCCAGGAACCGGGCCAGCTGCGGCTCCCACTGCTCGCCGAACACCTCGCGGGCGGCGCCCTGGAGGGCGGCCAGCCAGTCGGAGGCGGGGATGCCGCCGGCGGGCTCGCGGTCGGTTGCGACGACCGGGGCGCGCTCGGCCTCGGCGGGAGCGTCGACGGCCGGGGTGGGCGCCGCCTTCGTGGCGGGGGCCTTCCGCGACGGGGCCTTCTTCGTGGCCGGCTTCGTGGCCGGCTTCGGGGCCGGCTTCGGGGCCAGGCCGCGGGCGGCGGAGGACGGCTGCGCGCTGCCGGAGCCGCGGCCCGGGCGGCCGCGGGTACCGATCGGGATGATCTCGGCGTCACCCATGCAGGGCGCTCCTCTCCGGCTCGGGGAGGCCGGCGGCGACGCGGGCCAGGACCCTCTCGGTGCGGCCGCCGGTCGGCGTCAGCCCCGCGCCGAAGTCGGCGAGGGCCGCGGCGGTGGAGTACGCCGGCTCGAAGCCCAGGTCGGTGCGCATCCGGGTGGTGTCGACCCCGCGGCCGTAGGTGAGCAGCGCGAGCAGCTCCGGCGGCAGGTCGGTGACCCGCGCCGAGCGGAGGGCGGAGCCGACGCCGCCCAGGGCGAACGACGGCAGCGCCACCCGGGCGCGCTGGAGCCGGCGTACCACCTGGGAGAGGGTGACGACCCCGTCGCCGGCGACGTTGAACGTGCCGGCGACCTCGGCGTCGACGGCGTGACACAGCACGCCGATCAGGTCGCGCTCGTGGAGGAACTGCAGCCGGGGGTCGAAGCCGAGCACGGTCGGGACCACCGGCAGCCGGAGGTACGACGTGAGCGGGCTGGCCACGTGCGGGCCGATCACGTTCGCGGCGCGGACGGTCGTCACCCGGACGTCGGGCCGCCGGCGGGCGAACCCGCGCACGTACCCCTCGACCTCGGCGACGTCCTTGGCGTAGCCCGCCCGGGCCGCGCGCCGCGGCTCCATGTCCTCGGTGAACATCGCGGGGTCGCGGCTGCTCGCGCCGTAGACGGTGGTCGAGGACTTCACGACCAGGGTGCGCAGCCCCGGCGCCTTCTGGCAGGCGGCCAGCAGCTGCATCGTCCCGATGACGTTGAGCTCCTTCATCGTGTTCCGCCCGCCGGCCGTGCCGGGGGTGGCGATGACGCTCATGTGGACGACCGTGTCGACGTCCTCCTTGACGATCACCTTGGCGATGATCGGGTTGCGGATGTCCGCACGCACGAAGGAGACGTCGCCGATGTCACCGCGCGGAGGCATCGCGTCCACGCCGACCACCCGGGCGACGCCGGGCTGGGCGGCCACCGCACGCGCGAAGCGCCGGCCGAGGTCGCGTGAGACCCCGGTGACCAGGACGACCCTGCCGGCGCTGCCCATGCGGCGCGTGCGCGGACTACTTGCCGAGCTTGCGACGCTGGACGCGCGTCTTCTTGAGCAGCTTGCGGTGCTTCTTCTTCGCCATGCGCTTGCGCCGCTTCTTGATGACAGAACCCACAGGGAAACCTTTCAACGCAGTACTGCGGTTCCCCGGACGGGCCCGGGGGACCGGCCAAGCCTATCCGCCGCAGCGGGACAGGCAGAATCGAGCCGCCACTGTCCGAGCCTGCGAGGGCAGCGCCAGCGGCGAAGGTTGAGGAGCGTCGGCCGGACCGGAGCGCAGCGACGGACCGAGCGACGCGTCTCGAAACCGGTCGAATCCCGACCGGATCGGTGCAGTTCGGGCGCTCAGCCGGCGCTGTAGAAGCTCTTGCGCAGGTACTCGTCGACGTCCTTCTCGAGAACCCGGAAGGACCGGCCGACCCGGACGGCGGGCAGCTCGCCGTTGTGGACCAGCCGGTAGACGGTCATCTTGGAGACGCGCATCATCGCCGCGACTTCGGCGATGGTGAGGAACTTGGAGTCGGAGATGTCCCCGGAGCTGGTAGCCATCGTGCACCGATACTTTCTGTCTGACGCGCCACCGGCTTCCCCGCCGGTGAGTGCACGCGTCGCGCATCCGTGAGAATAGAGCCTGATGTGACTCGTGGGGAAGGGGTTCACCAAAGTCGCGTAAGGGACCCGGCGTGTCCGCTTGCCATCGGCGCCAGAAGGTCTAGGGCAGCGGGTCCAGACCGTGCAGAGGGAAGGCCTCCATCCGGGTCGCGTGGATGGCCCGGTCCAGCCACGTCTCCGGGTCGTAGCCCTCGCTCCAGTCGCGGAAGGCGGGCGTGCGGCCGTCGGTCATCCGGTACGGCGCGACCCGACCCAGCGCCGTGCGCACGTGCTCGCGCCACTCGTCCGGGGTGTCCGTCAGCGGGTCCAGCGGGTTGCCGCCGGCGATCGCGAGCAGGTGGGTCCACGCGCGCGGCACCACGTCGACCAGCGCGTACCCGCCACCCCCGGTGGCGACCCAGCGACCGGCGCTGACCTCGTGGGCCAGGTCGTGGAGCGCGAGGTACGCCGCGCGCTGACCGTCCACGCTCAGGCTGAGGTGCGCGAGCGGGTCCTCGACGTGGGAGTCGCACCCGTGCTGGGTGACCAGGACGTCGGGGCGGAACTCCCGGAGCAGGGGCGGCACGACGGCGTGGAACGCCCGCAGCCAGCCGCCGTCCCCGGTGCCGGGCGGCAGCGCGACGTTCACCGCCGAGCCGAGCGCGTCGGGCCCGCCGAGGTCCTTCGGGAAGCCGGTGCCCGGGAACAGCATCTGCCCGGTCTCGTGCAGCGAGATCGTGAGCACCCGCGGCTCGTTCCAGAAGATCCGCTCGACCCCGTCGCCGTGGTGGACGTCGACGTCGACGTACGCGACCCGCTCGGCGCCCTGGTCGAGCAGGTGCTGGATGCCGATCGCGACGTCGTTGTAGATGCAGAAGCCGCTGGCCCGGCCGCGCATGGCGTGGTGCAGTCCGCCGGCGATGTTGACGCCATGCAGGGACTCGCCCGACCACACGCGGCGGAACGCCTCGAGGCTGGCACCCACGATGTGCGCGGCGGCCCGGTGCATGCCCGGAAACACCGGGTTGTCGTCGGTGCCGAGCCCCCGCGGCTCGTTGTACTCGGCCTTCTTGACGGCCTCGATCAGCACCGCGTCGTGGACGCGGGCGATCTCGTCGTCGGTCGCGATCGGCGCCGGCACCCGGACCAGCTGGCCGCCCACCACGCCCAGGGCCTCGGCCAGGCGCATCGTCAGGTCGACCCGGACCGGCGACATCGGGTGCGCCGGCCCGAAGTCGTACTCGGTGAGGCTCGGGTCGAAGACGACCGCCGCGGGACCGGGACAGGCGGGCATGCCGACGACGCTACCGGTACCCTGGCCGGGTGCTACCGCGTCCCATGTTCTGGTGGCCCGCCTGAGGGCGGACCACCTCTCGACGCGCACGCACGTCATCCACCGGCCGCCCACGGGCGGCCGTTCTGCATTTCCCGCGCAGGGCCGTCGGCCCGTGGGCTCTCACCACCAGGAGCTCACCATGACCCGCACCCTCTCCCTGCTCACGCCCTCGGGCCGGCTCACGCTCGGCAGCTACCTCGGCGCCCTGCTCCCGATGTCGCACCGGCAGGACGACGCGTTCTACGGCGTGGCCGACCTGCACGCCATGACCACCGACCACGACCCCCGGCTGCTGCGTGCGTACACCGACGAGATCGCCACGCTGTTCCTCGCCGCCGGACTCGACCGGGCCACGCTCTTCCGCCAGAGCCGGGTGCCGGCGCACGCCCAGCTGGCCTACCTGCTCGAGTGCACCGCGTCCACCGGCGAGCTGAACCGGATGATCCAGTTCAAGGAGAAGGGACGCGGCGTCGACTCGACCCGCGTCTCGCTCTACACCTACCCGGCCCTGATGGCGGCCGACATCCTGCTGTACCGGCCGGCGCAGGTGCCGGTCGGCGCCGACCAGCGTCAGCACGTCGAGCTCACCCGCGACCTCGCGCTGCGCTTCAACCGGCGCTACGGCGAGGTGTTCACGGTGCCCGAGGTGGTGACCGCCGCGGACGGCAGCGCCCGGGTCATGGACCTGCTGCACCCCACCCGGAAGATGTCGAAGTCGGCCGACGCCGCCGGCTCGGTGTACCTGCTCGACCCGCCGGACGTCGTCCGCCGCAAGGTCGCCCGGGCGGTCACCGACTCCGAGACCGGGCCGGGGGCCGTCCGTACCGACGCCGCGAAGCCCGGGGTCACCAACCTGCTGGCGATCCTGGCCGCGTGCGGCGGCTCCGCGGACGGCATCACGACGTACGGCGCCCTCAAGCGCGCCGTCACCGACGCGGTGGTCGCCGAGCTCGAGCCGCTCCGGAAGCGGTACGCCGAGCTCGCGGCGGACCCGGCGTACGTCACCGCGGTCCTCGAGCGCGGCGCCGAGCGGTGCCGGGAGGTCACCGCGCCGGTGCTGGCCGCGGCCCAGGCGGCGATCGGCATCTGACCGGTATTGAACATGTTCAAAAACTGCTCTACGGTGCTGACACGACCACTTTTGAACACGTTCAAGAAAGCGAGACCACCGTGACCTGGACCGTCGGCACCTACGTCGTCTACCTGCTGATCACCGTTCCCCTCACGATCTGGGTGGCCAGCACCCTGTCGCGCAACGGCCGCGTCTTCCTCGAGGACGTCTTCGACCAGAGCGAGGGCCTGGCGCACGCCGTGAACCGGCTGCTGGTGGTCGGCTTCTACCTGCTGAACCTGGGCTTCGTGATGCTGTTCCTGCGGATCGGCGACCCGGTGCCCGACCTGGGCGGCCTGTTCGACACGCTGAGCGTCAAGGTCGGCGTCGTGATGCTGACGCTCGGCGTCGTGCACTTCTTCAACGTCTACGTGTTCAACGCGATCCGCCGGCGGAGCCGCCTCGAGCGCACCCGCGTCGCGCCCGTCCCGCCGCAGGGCAACCTGTCGCCGCAGCAGCCGGCGTACCCGGCCTGAGGTCGCGACCATGACCGTCGAGGGCCTCACCGTGCTGACCGATCCGGGCTGCCCGCTGTGCCGCTCGTTCGCGGGATGGCTGGCCGGGCAGCCGCTGCTGGTCCCGCTCGACCTCGTCGCAGCCGGCTCCGCCGAGGCGCGGCGGCGGTTCCCGGGCCTCGACCACGCCCGCACGCTCGAGGAGGTGACCGTGGTCGGCGCCGACGGCGCCGTCTGGACCCACGAGCACGCGTGGGTGATGTGCCTGTGGGCGACCCGGTCGTACCGCGGGATGGCCGAGCGGCTGGCCCACCCGCGGCTGCTGCCACTGGCCCGCGGCGCGGCGTTCAGCGCCGCGGGGCTGCGGCACCTGCTCGGGAGCGGCGCGGCCGGAGGGGGTGACTACGCTGACGACTGTGCCGGAACCTGCCCGCTCCCCCAAGGCTGAGCAGACCCGGCGGACCATCGTGGACGCCGCCATGCGGCTGTTCAACCGCGAGGGCTACGGGCGGACGACCATGCGCGCGATCGCCGCCGAGGCGGGCGTGTCCCTGGGCAACGCCTACTACTACTTCGGGTCCAAGGAGCACCTGATCCAGGCGTTCTACGACCAGCTCCAGGCCGAGCACGCCGCCGCTGCCGAGCGGGTCCTGCAGCGCGACAGCCGGTTCGACCAGCGGCTGCACGGCGTCCTGCACGCGTGGCTGGACGTCGCCGAGCCGCACCACGAGTTCGCGGGCGAGTTCTTCCGCAACGCCGCCGATCCGAAGAGCCCGCTGTCGCCGTTCAGCCCGGAGTCGGCGCCGGCCCGCGACGCGAGCATCGCGCTGTTCGCGCGGCTGGTCGAGGAGTCCGACGCGAAGCCGCTCGCGGCGCTGCGGCCCGAGCTGCCGCAGCTGCTGTGGCTGCTGCAGATGGGCGTGGTGCTGTTCTGGGTGTACGACGACAGCCCGCACCAGCAGCGCAGCCACGCGCTGGTGGCCCGGATCGTCCCGATCGTCGACCGGCTGGTACGGCTGTCGCGGCTCCCGGTCGTGCGCGGCGTCATCGACGACGTGGTCGGCCTGGTCCACGCGCTCCGGTCGCCGTCATGACCGGGCGGCTCGTCGCGGCGGCGTACGTCGCGACGGTGGCCGGCCTCGCGGTCTTCGGCTTCGCGACCGGCTCGACCGCGGGCATCCTGCTGGCGGGAGCCCTGTCGCTGCCGGTCAGCGTCCCGGCGATCGTCGGCTTCTACGTCGCGTACGGCCTGCTCGCCCAGGTCCCCGGGGCGAATCCGTCCGTGAGCACCGGGACCGGGTCGTGCACGGCGGACGGCGTGTGCGAGTACTCCTCGACCGGCGACCTGGCCACCTGGTTCCTGGTCACGACCGACGTGCTCGGCGTCGCGGCCCTCGCTCTCGCGGCGGCGGCGAACGTGGTGCTGGTCCGCCACCTGCTCGGTCGCCGCTGGAGCCCCCGAGCTGACCGGCTCAGCTGCCTTCGGCCAGCGCCCGCGACCGGTCGCGGGCGGCCTCCATCGCGGCGAGGAACGCCGCGCGCACCTTGTGGATCTCGAGCTCGCGGAGCGCGGCGGCCGTCGTGCCGGCGGGCGAGGTGACCTGCTCGCGGAGCACGACCGGGTGGGTGCCGGTCTCGCGCAGCATCTTCGCGGAGCCGACGACGGTCTGGACGACGAGCTCGGTGGCGGTCGCGCGCGGCAGCCCGAGGTGGACGCCGGCCTCGATCATCGACTCGACCACGAAGAAGAGGTACGCCGGGCCGGAGCCGCTGATGGCGGTGACCGCGTCCTGCTGGCGCTCGGGGATGCGCAGCACCTTGCCCACCGACGCCATCAGCGCCTCGGCCTCGGCGAGGTGGTCCTCGGAGCAGTGCGAGCCCGGCGAGATCGCGGCCATGCCCTCGTCGACCAGCGCCGGGGTGTTCGGCATCACCCGCACGACCGCGACGCCGTCGGGCACCCGGGACTCGATGAACGCCGTGGTGATGCCGGCCGCGAGCGAGACGACGAGCTGGCCGGGCCGCAGCTCCGGGGCGATCTCCTCGAGCACGTCGGCCATGTCCTGCGGCTTCACGACCAGCGCCAGGGTGTCGGCCCTGCGGGCCGCCTCGGCGTTGCCGACCACCGCGACGCCGTACCGCTCCTCGAGCTCGCGGGCCCGCTCGGGGCGCTTCTCGCCGACCAGCAGGTGGTCGACCCGGCGCCCGGCGCGGACCAGGCCGGACAGGAGGGTCTCCCCCATCACGCCGGCTCCGAGGATCGCGGTCTGCGCCATTCGACCCACTCCTCTTTCACTCATTCGATTTCGACGCGCCCGTCGCGGCCTCGTCCCTCGACCGCGGGGCTTGCTCGATCTTCGCCCCCCACGCGCCCGCTCCTTCGTCGCGGTCGCTGCGGGCTCCACCTACTTCTTGGAGATCAGGGACCTCAGGAAGAATGTCAGGTTCTGCGGACGCTCCGCGAGCCTTCTCATCAGGTAGCCGTACCACTCCAGGCCGTAGGGGATGTAGACGCGGACCGTCTCGCCCGCCGCCGCCAGGCGGCGCTGCTCCTCGGGCCGGATGCCGTAGAGCATCTGGTACTCGTAGGACCCCTGCGCCCGGCCGTACCGGCTCGCGAGCGAGGAGGCGATCTCGACCATCCGCGGGTCGTGGGTCGCGATCATCGGGTAGCCCTCGCCGGCCAGCAGCACCTTGAGGCAGCGGACGTAGGACTTGTCGATCTCGGTCTTGTCCTGGAACGCGACGTCCTCGGGCTCGAGGTAGGCGCCCTTGCAGAGGCGGACCCGCGAGCCCTCGTGGGCCAGCGCGCGGCAGTCGGCCTCGGTGCGCTTCAGCGCGGCCTGGAGCACCGCGCCGGTCTCCGGGAAGTCCTTGCGCAGCTCGCGCAGGATCGACAGCGTCGAGTCGGTGGTGGTGTGGTCCTCCATGTCCAGCGTCACCGTCGTGCCGGCGTTGCGGGCGGCCCGGCAGATCGTGCGGGCGTTCTCCAGGGCGATCTTCTGGCCGCTCTCCGGGAGGAACTGGCCGATCGCGCTGAGCTTGACCGACACCTCGGCGTGCCGGGTCAGGCCGCGGGCCGACAGCGCCGCGAGCACGTCGAGGTACGCCGCGACCGTCGCCTCGGCCTGCTCGGCGTCGAGGGTGTCCTCGCCGAGGTGGTCCAGGGTGACGCGCAGGCCGTCGTCGACCAGGCGGCCGGTGGCCTCGACGGCGGAATCGGTGGTCTCGCCGGGAACGTAGCTGCGGACGATTCCGGCCGAGACCGGCATGGTGCTCACCATCTTCTTGACCGCGGCGCTGCGGGCCAGGAGGAGGAGCGGCTGGCGGAGGAGCGACATGTCCCTCAGGCTACGACGGGACCGTCGCCAACTCCGATTTCAGGGGGTACGCCGGCGCAGGGTGGCCGCCCCCAGCGCGAGCCCGCCCACGGCGAACGCCGCGACGATCGCGACGTCCTGCCAGACCTGGGCCGTGCTCGCCGTGGTCGTGAGGTGCTGCATCGCGTCCACGGCGTACGACAGCGGGAGCGCGTCGCTGACGGCGTGCAGGAAGGCGGGTAGCGCCTCGCGGGGCACGAGCAGCCCGCACAGCAGCAGCTGCGGGATGACGATCGCCGGCATGAACTGCACCGCCTGGAACTCGGTACGGGCGAAGGCAGAGACGAACAGGCCGAGTGCGCTGCCGAGGATCGCGTCGACGACCGCGACCACGGTCAGCAGCCACAGCGGGCCGATGACGTCCAGGCCGAGCAGCCCGACGCTGACCGCGACCGCGAGGACCGACTGGACGGCGGCGACCAGGCCGAACGCCAGCGCGTAGCCCACCAGGAAGTCGAGCTTGCCCATCGGCATGGCGAGCAGCCGTTCGAGGGTGCCGCTGCTCCGCTCGCGCAGCGTGGTCACGCTGGTCACGAGGAACATCACGATGACCGGGAAGATCGCGAGCAGCGCCGGGCCGATGTGGTCGAAGAGCAGCGGGTTCGCGTCGTCGTAGACCCACCACAGCAGCGAGATCAGCAGGCACGGCAGCACGAGCAGCATCGCGAGCGTGCGGTGGTCCCGGCGCAGCTGGATCAGCACGCGCTGCGCGACGGCGAGAGTGATCCGGATGTTCATGCCGCGTCGCTCCTCACGATCGCGAGGAACGCCGACTCGACGTCGTTCACGCCGGCCCTCGCCTTGATCTCCGCCGGCGTCCCGTCCGCGATGATCCGCCCGGTCCGCATCAGCAGCAGGCGGTCGCAGCGCTCCGCCTCGTCCATCACGTGGCTCGAGACGAACACCGCGACGCCGGAGTCGGCGAGCCGGTGGAAGAGGCTCCACAGGTCCTCGCGGAGGACGGGGTCGAGGCCGACCGTCGGCTCGTCGAGGACGAGGAGGTCGGGCTCGCCGAGCAGCGCGACGGCGAGGCTCGCCCGGGACTGCTGGCCGCCGCTGAGCCGCCCGACGACGTCGCCCGCACGGTCCTGCAGGTCGACGGCTGCGATCGCGCGGTCGACCGCGGCCCGGTCCGCGCCGATCACCCGGGCGAAGAACCGCAGGTTCTCCGCGACGGTCAGGTCGTGGTAGACGCTCACGGCCTGGGTCACGTAGCCCACCCGGTCGCGCAGCGGCCGGCTGCCCGCGGGCCGGCCGAAGACCTCGATCGTGCCGCCCCTGACCTGCTGCACGCCGACGAGGCAGCGCATCAGCGTCGACTTCCCGCACCCGGACGGCCCGAGCAGGCCGGTGACGCCCCCACCGATCGTGAGGTCGAGGTGCTCGAGCACCGGGTGCCGCCCGCGGACCACGTGCAGGTCCCGGATCTCCACCGCGTTATTCACCATGTGATGAATTGTGATCGCGTCGCCGGGTCGGCGCAAGGGACTTCGGGCCGGACTTGTCGGGGAAAACTGCCGCTTGTCGGCCGAAGTTTCGGCCGACAAGTACAGGTTTCCCCGGTTGACCGGGGAAACCGCCGGGCCCCACCTACGACAGCGGGCCGGACAGGTACCGCTGCAGCGTCGGCCCGTAGATCGCCACCAGGACGTCACCCGGGAGCGACGCGAGCGGCTCGACCGCGAGCACGTAGCGGAGCACGACGATGCCCACCAGCTGCGACGCCACCAGCGGCATCCGCAGCTCGGGCTCGTCGATCTCGAGGCCGGCGGCGAGGGGGGCGAGCACCATCCGGAGGAAGCCGTCCTCGACCAGCTGCTGCCCGCCCGGCTCGAGGATGCCGCGCACCACCGCCAGCAGCGGCAGGCGGCTCTGCTCGTCGTCCCAGACCGAGACGAACAGCCGCATCAGCCGTTCGCCGGCGCCGTCGAGGCCGCCCTCGATGACCGGCCGGATCGCGACCCGCGGGTCGACCGCGAGCTCCAGGGCCGCGACGAACAGGTCGTCCTTGGTGCCGAAGTAGTGGTGCACCAGCGCCGCGTCGACGCCGGCGGCGGAGGCCACCGCACGGACCGAGGTGCCGGCGTACCCGTTGGCGGCGAACGACGAGCGCGCGGCGGCCAGGATCGCGGCGCGCGTGTCCGGGGTGCCCGGCCGGCGACCGCGCCGGGACGCCGCGGTGCTCACGCGGTGCTCACGGGGTGCTCACGGGGTGCTCACGGCGTCGTCACCGACAGGTGCTCGCGGGCGAACTCCAGCGACTCGCGCAGGTCCGCCTCGCGCTCCGCGGTGTCGCGGCACTTGCGGGTGTTGATCTCGACGACGATCTCGCCCGCGAACCCGACCTTGGCGAGGTGCCGCAGGAACGGCGCCGCGCCCATCGACCCGCGGCCCGGCACGAGGTGCTCGTCCTTGGCCGACCCCGTGCCGTCGGTGAGGTGGATGTGCCGGAGCCGGTCGCCGAGCCGGCGCGCCATCAGGATCGGGTCGGACTGCGCGATGGCCGCGTGCGAGAGGTCGATCGTGGTGTTGGCGTACGACTCCTCGGACGGGTCCCACCCCGGGAGGTACATCTCCATCCCGCGGCGCGAGGACGCCCGCCACGGGTACATGTTCTCGACCGCGAACGCGACGCCCGTCGAGGCCTCGAGGGCGGCGATGCCCTCGACGAAGTTGGCGGCGTAGGTCTTCTGCCAGCGGAACGGCGGGTGCACCACGACCACCTCGGCGCCGACCGCCTGGGCCATCTCGGCGGAGCGCTCCAGCTTGCCCCACGGCTCGGTGCCCCAGACCCGCTGCGTGAACAGCAGGCACGGCGCGTGCACGGCGGAGATGGGGATCTCGTGGTGGTCGGACAGCTGCTTGACCGCCGACGTCTGCTGGCTCAGGGCGTCGATGCCGACCATCACCTCGACGGCGTCGTACCCGAGCGACGCCGCGTAGCCGAAGGCGTGCGCGGACGACTCGGGGTAGACCGAGACCGTCGAGAGGCCGATGCGGGGGGTCATCAGAGGATCGCCGCGATCTGGTCGAGCCGTTCGAGGATCACACCCTCGCGCAGCGCCCACGGACAGATCTCCAGCGCCGGCAGGTCGAAGATGTCCATCACGGCCTCGGCCACGAGCGCGCCGGGCAGGACCTGGTGGCTGCGGCTCGGCGAGACGCCGGGCAGGCCGGCGAGCTCGCCGGGCGTCATCGCCACCAGCTTCGGGATCCACTCGGTAAGGGCGGCCAGCGGCAGCGCGCGCGGGACGAGCGGGCCCTCGGCGGAGGGTGCAGCGCCGCAGATGCGGGCCAGGGAGCGGAACGTCTTGGACGTCGCGGCGGCATGGTCCGGCGTGCCGGCGCGCAGCAGCCGACCCGCGTCGCGGGCGATGTCGGCGCGGATCTGCCGGCGCAGCTCGCGCACGGTGTCCTCGTCGGGCGGGCCGTCGGCGAAGTACTGCCGGGCCAGCCGGGCCGCACCGAGCGGCAACGACCAGGCGACGTCCGGCTCCTCGTCCGCACCGCCCGCGATCTCCAGCGAGCCGCCGCCGATGTCGAAGACCGACAGCCGGCCCGCGGACCAGCCGAACCACCGGCGTACGGCGAGGAAGGTCAGCCGCGCCTCGTCCTCCCCCGACAGCACCACGATGTCCTGGCCGGTCCGCTCGCGGACCTCGGCCAGCACCGCGTCCCCGTTGCCCGCCTCGCGGACCGCCGAGGTCGCGAACGCCAGCATGTCCTCGCTGCCCTTGTCCTCGGCGACCCGCAGGGCCTGGGCGGTGAACTCGGCCAGCGCGTCGATGCCGGCCTGCGCGACCTCGCCGTTCTCGTCGAGGTGCTCGGCCAGGCGCAGCGGCTGCTTGTAGGAGTACGCCGGGAGCGGGGCCGCACCGCGGTGCGCGTCCACCACCAGGAGGTGTCCGGTGTTGGAGCCGATGTCGAGCACGCCCAGGCGCATGGCACCAACGTACCCGCGACGAGACGGCACGTAGGGTTGGGCCGTGCCCGAAGTCGACCTGGTGTTCCCTCGCGCGTTCGTGGAGTTCGTCAACCCGGCCGACGAGACCGAGGTCATGCGCTGCGACCTGACCTGGCTGACGTCCAGCTACATGTGCATCTTCGGCCAGGGCTGCCAGGGCATCTACGCGGACGCCCCGGACGTCGGCTGCTGCACGCTCGGCGCCCACTTCGCCGACAAGGACGACGAGAAGCGGGTCGCGGCATACGTCGGGATGCTCGACGAGGAGCTCTGGCAGCAGAAGCCGCCCGGCAAGGTCCGCAAGGAGCATTGGGTCGAGCTCGACGACGACGGCGAGCGCAAGACCCGTGTCACCGAGGTCGACGGCCAGCAGGCGTGCGTCTTCCAGAACCGCCCGGACTTCAAGAACGGCGCGGGCTGCGCGCTGCACGCGCTGGCGTACGTGCTCGGCAAGAACCCGCTCGAGACCAAGCCGGACGTGTGCTGGCAGCTCCCGATCCGGCGCACGTTCCGCGAGGTCAAGCGGCAGGACGACACGACGTACACCGAGGTGACGATCGGCGAATACGATCGCCGCGGGTGGGGACCGGGAGGCCACGACCTCGACTGGTACTGCTCGGGCAACACCGAGGCCCACGTCGCGATGGAGCCCGTCTACGTCACCAACGAGGCCGAGCTGACCGAGCTGATGGGCAGGCCGGCGTACGACGAGCTGGTGCGGCACTGCGAGGCCCACCTGCGGTCCCGCTCGGCCCTGGCGCTGCACCCAGCCGATCCGCGCTGACCGAGATCCGATTCGCGCCCGATAACGTCTCGACGTCAAGAGACACCGACCCCGGTGTCCGACGTGCCTGAGAGGCCGCCGAGAATCGGGGCATGCGCCTGGACCATCTCTCTTTCGCAGCAGGACCGGATGGCCTCGCCAGCACTGCCCAGCGCATCGGGGGTCTGCTCGGCAAGGACTTCGTCGACGGTGGGGTCCACCCCCGCTTCGGTACCCGCAACATGATCCTGCCGCTCGCCGGCAACACCTACCTCGAGATCGTCGAGGTCCTCGACCACCCCGCGTCGGACAAGGCCCCCTTCGGCCAGGCCGTACGCGCCCGCTCCGCCCTCGGCGGCGGCTGGCTGGGCTGGGTGGTCGCGGTCGACGACATCACCCAGGTCGAGCAGCGGCTCGGCCGCGAGGCCGTCAAGGGCAACCGGCACCGCCCCGACGGCAAGGAGCTGGTCTGGAAGCAGATCGGCGTCCACGGCCTGATCGCCGACCCGCAGCTGCCGTTCTTCATCCAGTGGGAGTCGCCCGCGGACATGCACCCCAGCGCGGGCGCGGACCCGGCGTTCTCCCTGGCCTGCCTGGAGATCGCCGGCGACCCGCAGCGGGTCAGCGAGTGGCTCGGCGAGACCGTCGAGGCGCCCCTGGAGGACGTGAAGGTCGAGTGGGTCGCCCCCAACGGAACCCCCGGCATCCTCGCCTGCCAGGTGCAGACGCCGAACGGGCTCGTACGTCTGTGAGTCCCGGGGCTCGGCCGAGCCCCAACATCTGGCACCACACCGCGACGTACGAGGTCGAGAACCGCGCCGTCGACCCGGACGGGGCGATCGAGCGCGCGATGCGGGCGGTCGACTCCTGGGACGGCCGCACCGTCCTGGACCTCGGCTGCGGGACCGGGTTCCACCTGCCCTGGTTCGCGGCGACCGCGGCGTCCGTGGTCGGCGTCGAGCCGCACGCCGACCTGGTGGCGCTGGCGCGCCGCCGCACCCGCCGGCTGCCGAACGTGTCCGTGCTGCAGGGGACCGCCCAGTCGCTGCCGCTCGCGGACGCGTCCGTCGATGTCGTGCACGCACGCTGGGCGTACTTCTTCGGCCCCGGCTGCGAGCCCGGACTGGCCGAGCTGGACCGGGTCGTACGCCGCGGCGGCACGGCGTTCGTGATCGACAACGACCCGACCCGGTCGACGTTCGGCGCCTGGTTCCGGCGCGGCTACCCCGAGGTCGACCCCGCGGCCGTCGAGCGGTTCTGGTCCACCCGGGGCTGGACCCGCACACCGGTCGACATGCGCTGGTCGTTCTCCTCGCGGGCGGACCTCGAGGCCGTCGTGCGCATCGAGTTCACCCGCGAGGTCGCCGACGAGGTGCTGGCGGCCCACGAGGGCACCGAGGTCGACTACGCGGTCAACCTCTGGTGGCGACGCTTCTAGGACGACCCGCGCAGCGCCAGCCTCGGCGTGAGCATCACGCCCGGGCCGACGACCGGCGGGTGGGCGAGCATGCCCTCCAGCGCCTTCACGATCTCGATCGCGACCTGCTCGAGCGGCTGGCGCACCGACGTGAGGCCGGGCGGGACGACCTGCGCGACCTGGGAGTCGTCGAAGCCGACCACGGCGATCTCGCGGCCCGCCTCCATCCCCCGCTCGCGCAGCGTGTGCAGCACCCCCATCGCGAGGGTGTCGGAGGCGCAGACGAACGCCGAGGGGTGCGCCTCGTCCAGCAGCACCGCGCTGGCCTCGCGGCCGGACGCGACGGTGTCCTCGACCCGGGACGCCAGGCCGGTCGTCGACAGGCCGCGGGCGTGCATGGCGCGGCTCCAGCCGGAGCGGCGGTCCTCGCCGATGAAGGAGTCCTTGCGCCAGCCGATCCACGCGATCCGGTGGTGGCCGCGCTCGATCAGGTGGCTGGTGGCGAGGTCGGTGCCGGCGGCGCCGTCGACGTCGACCCAGGCGTGCTCGGCGGCGGGGTTGTCCCAGGGCCGGCCGAACGCGACGAACGGCGCGCGCCGCTGCTGCAGCCACGCCGCCTGGGGGTTGCCCAGGTAGGTGTCGGTGACGACGAACGCGTCGACGGCCGTCGAGCGGAGCAGGTCGTCGTACCCGGAGACGGGATCGTCGTGGTCGCCGGAGAACAGCAGCACGTGGTAGCCGGCCTCGCGCGAGGTCTCGACCAGCGAGTGCACGAACCGGTCCATGGTCGCGTTGGCGGTGCCCTCCTGCGCGGGGTTGATCCGCATCCCGATCAGGTGGGAGGCGCGGGTGCGCAGGTTGCGGGCGGCCCGGTTCGGGGAGTAGCCGAGCTCGTCGATGGCGGCGAGCACCCGGGCGAGGGTGTCGGCGCGCAGCAGGTCGGGGTTGTTGACCGCGTTGGAGACGGTCTGGCGGGAGACGCCGGCCCGCTCGGCGACGTCGGCCAGGGTCGGAGGCGTCGCGAGCCGACCGATGCTCCTGGTCACCTCGAGCTCCTCTCGACCCCTCGACGGTCTTGATCGATCCAATGACACCATAACCGGGCGTGTCGGCGCTGTCGGCGCCGTCACTTAGCGTGTGCGCCATGCCGAAGACCGCCCGTCCCTCGTTCCGGTGCTCCGAGTGCGGCTGGGAGACCGCCAAGTGGGTCGGCCGCTGCGGCGAGTGCCAGGCCTGGGGGTCGGTGGCCGAGGCCGCCACGGCGCCCGCCGGGCGCACGTCGGCGAGCCCCGTGACCAGCCCGGCGGTCCCGATCGGCCAGGTGTCGGTGGAGGACTCGACGTTCCGCACCAGCGGCGTGCCCGAGCTCGACCGGGTGCTCGGCGGCGGGCTCGTCCCCGGGGCGGTGATCCTGCTGGCCGGCGAGCCGGGCGTCGGCAAGAGCACGCTGCTGCTGGAGGTCGCCGCGCAGACGGCGCGCTACCAGCGCCGCACGCTCTACGTCACCGGCGAGGAGTCGGCGTCCCAGGTGCGGCTGCGCGCCGACCGGACCGGGGGCGTCCACGACGAGCTCTACCTCGCGGCCGAGACCGACCTCGGCGCGGTGCTCACCCACATCGAGGAGGTCCGCCCGAGCCTGATCGTGGTCGACTCCGTGCAGACCATCGGGGCCTCGGGCGTCGACGGGGTGCCGGGCGGGGTCAGCCAGGTCAAGGAGGTCGCGGCCGCACTGGTGCGGGTCGCGAAGACCCGCAACATCACCACGGTCCTGGTCGGCCACGTCACCAAGGACGGCTCGATCGCCGGACCCCGGGTGCTCGAGCACGTCGTCGACGTGGTGCTGCACTTCGAGGGTGACCGCGACTCCCGGTTCCGGATGGTCCGCGCGATGAAGAACCGGTTCGGGCCCGTCGACGAGGTCGGCTGCTTCGACCTCAGCACCGAGGGCATCAACGCGGTCACCGACCCGACCGGCCTGTTCGTGGAGAGCCACCACGGCCAGGTGCCGGGCACCTGCGTCGCGGTGACCATGGAGGGGCGCCGGCCGCTGCTCGCGGAGGTCCAGGCCCTGGTGACGCACAGCGCCGCGGAGCGGCCCCGCCGGACGACGTCCGGGCTCGACTCCTCCCGGGTCGCGATGGTGATGGCGGTGCTCCAGCAGCACTGCGGGGTCCGGCTGCACACCTTCGACGTGTTCGCCTCGACCGTGGGCGGCGCGCGGCTGATGGAGCCGGCCAGCGACCTGGCGGTCGCGGTCGCGCTGACCTCCGCGAGCCGGGGCGCTCCGGCGCCCCGCGGCGTCGTCGCCATGGGCGAGATCGGCCTGTCCGGCGAGCTGCGCCGGGTGCGCGACCTGCCGCAGCGCCTCAGCGAGGCCGCACGGCTCGGCTTCCAGCTCGCGGTGGTGCCCACCGAGCCGGGGCGGCCGCCCGCCCGGTCGCCGGAGTCGTGGACGGTCGACGGCATGCGAGTCCTCGACGTGCCCGACGTCGGCTCGGCCCTGCGGCTGCTGCACCTGCTCGCCGCGGACGTTCAGCGTCCGCGTCCCGTCGAAGACCTCTAGACTCACGGCGTGCCCCCCGACCGCTCGGACGAGACGCTGCGCCTGCGCGCGACACTGGCGTCGATCGCGCCCGGAACCCCGCTCCGCGACGGCCTCGAGCGGATCCTCCGCGGCCGGACCGGCGCCCTGATCGTCCTGGGGCACGACAAGGTCGTCGAGGCGATCTCGACCGGCGGGTTCACCCTCGACGTCCCGTTCACCGCCACCGGCCTGCGCGAGCTGGCCAAGATGGACGGCGCGATCATCGTCGACAAGGACGTCACTCGGATCATCCGCGCGGCCGTGCACCTGATGCCCGACCACACGATCCCGTCGGAGGAGACCGGCACCCGGCACCGCACCGCCGACCGGGTGGCCCGGCAGACCGGGTACCCCGTGATCTCGGTGTCGCAGTCGATGCAGATCATCGCGGCGTACGTCGGCGAGACCCGCCACGTGCTCGAGGACTCCGGCCAGATCCTTTCGCGCGCGAACCAGGCGCTGGCGACCCTCGAGCGGTACAAGCTCCGCCTCGACGAGGTCTCCGCGACCCTGTCCGCGCTGGAGATCGAGGACCTGGTCACGGTCCGCGACGTCGCGGTCGTCGCCCAGCGGCTGGAGATGGTCACCCGGATCGCCGCCGAGATCGAGGACTACGTGCTCGAGCTGGGCACCGACGGCCGGCTGCTGTCGCTGCAGCTCGAGGAGCTGGTGACCGGCGTCGACACCGAGCGCGAGCTGGTGATCCGCGACTACCTGCCCACCGGCCGCCGCTCCAAGAGCCCCGAGGCGCTGCTCAACCGGCTGGAGTCGCTCTCGTCGACCGAGCTGGTCGACCCGGCCGCCGCCGCGCGGGCGCTCGGCCTCGGCACCGGCGAGCACCTCGACGGCGCCGTCGCGCCGCGCGGCTACCGGCTCCTGGCCAAGGTGCCGCGGCTGCCCAGCGCGGTCGTCGACCGGCTGGTCGACCACTTCGGCACGCTGCAGAAGCTGCTGTCCGCCGGCGTCGACGACCTCCAGGCGGTCGAGGGCGTCGGCGAGCTCCGCGCCCGCAGCGTCCGCGAGGGCCTCTCCCGGCTCGCCGAGTCGACGATCCTTGAACGGTACGTGTGACGAAGTCACACCTACCGTTCGTCGGTGGTCGAGCAAGCGGCACGGCTGAGGAACGAAGCTGTGGCCCGCGTGTCGAGACCCGGTGAGCCGGGCAGCAGCCGCTAGTGGGCCGAACCCGTCGCTGACCCGGACGGCGAGCCCGACGACGTCACCGGACGACCGGTCGGCTTCCCGGTCGGCTTCCCGGTCGGCTTGCCGCTGGGGCTCTGCGTCGGGGTCGCGGTCTGGGTGACCGTGGTGGCCGTGGGCCGCTTCAGCTCGAACTGGAGGTCGGACGGCTCGCCGCCGAGCGCCGCGGCGGTCACGTGGTACCAGCCCGGCATCGCCCAGTCGGTGAGCTTCGTGCACTCCTCGCCGGACCGCTTGGCCTCGCGCCACATGATCCCGAGGTTGGTGGTCACCGCCTTGCGGACGACGACGTCGCGCACCGGGATCGCCCGCGGGCACTGCCGGCTCGACCAGATGGCGTCCTTGCCGGAGGTGATGTTGACCGTCACCGCGTCGGCGCCGGTGCGCCAGGTGCAGGCCTCCGACTCCAGGGTGCGGAGCTGGAGCACGACCAGGACGTCGCGGCCCGCCACGGCGTTGGTGACCTTCGGGGTGACGGCGATGTCGGAGCCGTCGCAGTCCCCCTCGGGTGCGGCCAGGGTGGGGGTCGGCTTCGGGGTCCTCGTGCGGTGCTTGGTGGGCGTGGCCGCCGGCGTCGTGGGAGCCGTCGACGTCGGCGCGGTGCCGGCGGCGACCTGGGCCGCGGTGTCCTCGCCGGACGAGGCGTCGCTGCCGCCGACGAGCAGCCGGCCGATGCCGAACACCAGCGCGAGCGCCGTACCGAGCACGAGCAGCCGGCGGAACCAGTACACCCTCGCGGGGAGCGGTCCTCGGGTCAGCGGCGGCATGCTCAAACGCTAGTCAGCGCCCGGCTCCGGATGGTGGTGCCACACCGGGCAGGATGTGCGTGCGATGAGTGAACTGCACGAGCCGGTGCTGCGCTGGTACGACGAGCACGCGCGCGACCTGCCCTGGCGCGGCGAGCAGGCCTCGCCGTGGTCGGTGATGGTCTCGGAGTTCATGCTCCAGCAGACGCCGGTGTCCCGGGTCCTGCCCGTGCACGCGGAGTGGCTCCGGCGGTGGCCCACCCCCGCGGCACTGGCCGCCGAGCCCAGCGGCGAGGCGGTGCGGGCGTGGGGCCGGCTGGGCTACCCGCGCCGGGCGCTGCGGCTGCACGCGGCCGCCACCTCGATCGTCGAGCGGCACGGCGGCGAGGTCCCGGCGTCGTACGACGACCTGCTGGCGCTGCCCGGCATCGGCGACTACACCGCGGCGGCGATCGCGACGTTCGCGCACGGCCGGCGCCACGTGGTGCTGGACACCAACGTGCGCCGGGTGCTCGCGCGGGCCGTCCAGGGCGTGGAGCTCCCCGCTCCCTCGGTCACGAAGGCGGAGCGCGAGGTCGCCCGCGAGCTGCTGCCGGAGCACGACGCACCGACCTGGTCGGTCGCGGTCATGGAGCTCGGCGCGCTCGTGTGCACCGCGAGCAACCCGCGCTGCGCCGCCTGCCCGGTGCGGGACCTCTGCGCGTGGCGGGCGGCCGGGCACCCGCCGTACGACGGTCCGCCGCGCAAGGTGCAGGCCTGGGCCGGGACCGACCGCCAGTGCCGCGGCCGGCTGCTCGCCGTGCTGCGCGACAGCGAGGGACCCGTGCACCGCTCGCTCCTCGACGCGGCCTGGTCGGAGGAGGCGCAGCGCATCCGCTGCCTGGCGTCCCTCGTCGACGACGGCCTGGTCGTGCCGGCCGGCCCGGACACCTACGCGCTCCCCTGAAATGCCGAGTCGGCGCCANNNGCCCCGACGCAGGCGTTGATCAGACCGTCAGTCCGTGGACTTCGGGACGTCGGAGCCGCTGTCGGAGTCGTCCGGACCGTCGGCGGCCGCGTCGGACGACGTGACCTCGGCGGCCTCGAACGGCGGGAGGTCCGGCAGCTCGCCGATCTTCTGACCCTGGAACGTGAACGTCGCGGTCGGGCCCTCGCCCTCCACGCCGACGAGCACGATCTGGCCGGGGCCGACCTCGCCGTACAGCATCTTCTCGGCGAGCACGTCCTCGATCTCGCGCTGGACCGTGCGGCGCAGCGGCCGGGCGCCCAGGACCGGGTCGAAGCCCCGCTCGGCGAGCAGCTGCTTCGCGGGCTGGGTGAGCTCGATCCGCATGTCGCGGTCCTTCATCCGCAGCTCGACCGACGCGATCATGTTGTCCACCATCGCGACGATCTGCTCCTGCGACAGCGGCGGGAACACGATGATCTCGTCGACACGGTTGAGGAACTCGGGGCGGAAGTGCTGCTTGAGCTCCTCCGACACCTTGCTCTTCATCCGCTCGTAGGAGCCCGCGGCGTCGCCCGACTGCTGGAAGCCGAGGTTGATGCCCTTGGCGATGTCCCGGGTGCCGAGGTTGGTGGTCATGATGATGACGGTGTTCTTGAAGTCGACCACCCGGCCCTGGGAGTCGGTCAGGCGACCTTCCTCCAGGATCTGCAGCAGGCTGTTGAAGATGTCCGGGTGCGCCTTCTCGACCTCGTCGAACAGCACGACCGAGAACGGCTTGCGCCGCACCTTCTCGGTGAGCTGGCCGCCCTCCTCGTAGCCGACGTAGCCCGGAGGCGAGCCGAACAGCCGAGAGACCGTGTGCTTCTCGCCGAACTCGGACATGTCGAGCTGGATCAGCGCGTCCTCGTCGCCGAACAGGAACTCGGCCAGCGTCTTGGACAGCCAGGTCTTACCGACACCGGACGGGCCGGCGAAGATGAACGAGCCGCCCGGACGCTTGGGGTCCTTCAGGCCGGCACGGGTACGCCGGATCGCGCGGCTGAGGGCCTTGACGGCCTCCTCCTGCCCGATGACCCGCTTGTGCAGCTCGTCCTCCATCTTGAGCAGCCGGGTCGACTCCTCCTCGGAGAGCTTCACGATCGGGATGCCGGTCGCCACGGCGAGCACCTCGGCGATCAGCTCCTCGTCGACCTCCGCGACCTCGTCCATGTCGCCCGCGCGCCACTGGCGCTCGCGCTCGGACTTCTTGAGGATCAGCTGCTTCTCCTCGTCGCGCAGGCGCGCGGCGGCCTCGAAGTCCTGACCGTCGATCGCGGCCTCCTTGCGCTGCCGCACGTCGCTGATCTTGTCGTCGTACTCACGCAGGTCCGCGGGCGCCGTCATCCGGCGGATCCGCAGCCGCGAGCCGGCCTCGTCGATCAGGTCGATGGCCTTGTCCGGCAGGAACCGGTCGGAGATGTAGCGGTCGGCCAGCGTGGCCGCCGAGACCAGGGCCTCGTCGGTGATCGTGACGCGGTGGTGCGCCTCGTACCGGTCGCGCAGGCCCTTGAGCATCTCGATCGTGTGGGCGATCGACGGCTCGGCGACCTGGATCGGCTGGAAGCGGCGCTCGAGCGCGGCGTCCTTCTCGAGGTACTTGCGGTACTCGTCGAGGGTGGTCGCGCCGATGGTCTGCAGCTCGCCGCGGGCCAGCATCGGCTTGAGGATGCTCGCCGCGTCGATCGCGCCCTCGGCCGCACCGGCGCCGACCAGCGTGTGGATCTCGTCGATGAACAGCACGATGTCGCCGCGGGTGCGGATCTCCTTCAGCACCTTCTTCAGGCGCTCCTCGAAGTCACCGCGGTAGCGCGAGCCGGCGACCAGCGCACCGAGGTCGAGGGTGTAGATCTGCTTGTCCTTGAGCGTCTCGGGCACGTTGCCCTTGACGATGTCCTGGGCCAGGCCCTCGACGATGGTCGTCTTGCCGACGCCGGGCTCGCCGATCAGGACCGGGTTGTTCTTCGTACGGCGGGACAGGATCTGCATGACCCGCTCGATCTCCTGCTCCCGGCCGATGACCGGGTCCAGCTTGCCCTCGCGGGCGTCCTGGGTGAGGTTGCGACCGAACTGGTCGAGCACCAGCGAGGACGACGGCGCGTCGCTCGACGCGGCTCCCGTCGCGGCGCCGGCGCCCGCGGACTCCTTGCCCTGGAAGCCGGAGAGCAGCTGGATGACCTGCTGGCGGACCCGGTTCAAGTCCGCGCCCAGCTTCTGCAGCACCTGGGCCGCCACGCCCTCACCCTCGCGGATGAGGCCGAGCAGGATGTGCTCGGTGCCGATGTAGGAGTGGCCGAGCTGCAGCGCCTCGCGCAGGGACAGCTCGAGCACCTTCTTGGCGCGCGGGGTGAACGGGATGTGGCCGCTCGGGGCCTGCTGGCCCTGGCCGATGATCTCCTCGACCTGTGCGCGCACGGCCTCGAGCGAGATGTCGAGGCTCTCCAGCGCCTTGGCGGCAACGCCTTCGCCCTCGTGGATGAGGCCGAGCAGGATGTGCTCGGTCCCGATGTAGTTGTGGGAGAGCATGCGGGCCTCTTCCTGGGCCAGCACGACCACCCGGCGAGCTCGGTCTGTGAACCGCTCGAACATGCGCATCGCTCCTGAAGCTTTGTGTGGGGCTACGGGTACTCCAACCCCACGGACAGCCTACGCGTTCCCCGATCGGGTCCCAGGCAGTCCGCTGAGAGCGAACAGAGCAGCGGCGCGCGAGGAACGAGCGTGCCGCGTGGGCTCTGTTCGATTGAGCAAGCCCCGCGGCTGAGGGACGAAGCCGCGACGGGCGCGTTGAAATCCGGTGAGACGACAACAGGGCGGTGACCACGGTGGTCACCGCCCTGCGTCATGTCACTGGTGTCTCGATACGCCCGTCGCGACCTCGTTCCTCGGTCGCGGGGCTACTCGACCCACATTGACTCTCGGATCCGCCCTCGTTCCTCGGGCGGCTCCGTCAATGTGCCTTGTCGTAGGCCTCACGGACCTCGGCGGAGACGCGGCCGCGGTCGGGGACGTCGTGGCCGTTGGCGCGCGCCCAGTCCCGGATCTCCTTCGCGCTCGGCCCGTTCGAGGCCGCGGCCGCGGACCGGCGGCCGCGCCGCGGGGCGGCGCCGACCTTGCGGCCGTGGCCGACGTAGCTGGCGAGGGCGTCGCGCAGCGCCGCCGCGTTCTTGTCGTTCAGGTCGATCTCGTACGTCGTGCCGTCGAGACCGAACGACACGGTCTCTGTCGCCTCGCTGCCGTCGATATCATCGACGAGAACGATGTTGACCTTCTGGGCCATCTTTTGACCTCACTAATGAGTTTAGGTGTCTGGGCAATTCCCATCGTGCCACAAAGCGAATGGGTAGCGCATTTCGGCCCGGGTTAATTCATCTATTCCGCAGAAAAGCGAGCTCGAGGCCGCGCAGCGTCAACCACGGCGCGTGCCGGGTGAAGCACGTGCATTCCCCGACGACCAGGTCCGCGAGGTACCCGGTCGCGATCACCTGCACGTCCGCGGGTTCCTGCCCCAGCTCGGCGATCATCCGGGCCACGATGCCCTCGACCTGGCTCGCGACACCGAAAACCATTCCGGACTGCAGCGCCTCGACGGTGTTCTTGGCGATCACGGTCCGCGGACGCTGCAATTCCACCTTGCGCAGCTGCGCACCCCGGCGCCCGAGCGCCTCGAGCGAGATCTCGATTCCGGGGGAGATCGCGCCGCCGACGTACTCGCCTTTCGCATTGACGACGTCGAACGTCGTCGCGGTCCCGCCGAAGTCGACGACGATCGCCGGGCCGCCGTACTCGTGCACCGCGGCGAGCGCGTTGATGATCCGGTCGGTCCCGACCTCGCGGGGGTTGTCCATGAGCACCGGGACGCCGGTGCGGACACCGGGCTCGACGACCAGGCTCGGGACGTCGGCGAGGTGCCGCGCGAGCATCTCGCGCCACTCGTGGAGCACCGACGGAACCGTGGCGCAGACCGCGACCCCGTCCACGTCGTCGATCGCGCGGCCGAGCAGGCCGCGCAGCAGCACCGACCACTCGTCCGCGGTGCGCCGCGCGTCCGTCGCGACCCGCCAGTGCGCGGTGACCTCGCCGTCGGCCAGCAGCCCGAGGACCGTGTGGCTGTTGCCGATGTCGGCGGCGAGGAGCGGCATCACTCGTCCTGGAGGTCCAGCCCGAGGTCGAAGACCTTGACCGAGTGGGTGAGCGCGCCGACCGAGATGAAGTCGACGCCGGTCTCGGCGACCTCGCGGGCCCGCTCGATGGTCAGCCCGCCGGAGGCCTCCAGGGTGGCACGGCCGGCGGTGATCCGGACGGCCTCGGCCATCGTCGGCGAGTCCATGTTGTCGAGCAGGATCTCGGTGCAGCCCGCGTCGAGCAGCTCCCGGAGCTGGTCGAGGTCGGTGACCTCGACCTCGACGCGCAGGTCGGGGTAGCGCTCGCGGACCGCGCGGTACGCCGGGACCACGCCCCCCGCGGCCACCACGTGGTTGTCCTTGACCATCGCCCGGTCGCTGAGGCTGAAGCGGTGGTTGACGCCGCCGCCGCAGCGGACGGCGTACTTCTGCAGGGCGCGGAACGTCGGGAGTGTCTTGCGGGTGTCGAGCACCCGCGCGTTCGTGCCGCGCAGCGCCTCGACCCAGTGCGCGGTCGCGGTGGCGACCCCGGAGAGGTGGCTGGCGTAGTTGAGCGCGGTGCGCTCGGCGGTGAGCAGGCCGCGGGTCGGGCCGGAGACCCGCATGACGACGTCGCCGGGCTCGACGCGGGTGCCGTCGGGCACGCGGTCGGTGACCTTCACGGTGTCGCCCATGACCTCGTGGAACACCAGCGCGGCCAGGCCCAGCCCCGCGACGACCCCGGCCTCGCGGGCGGCGAAGACGCCGGTGCCCTGCGCATCGGGCGAGATCGTCGCGAGCGAGGTGACGTCACCGGCGGGCAGGTCCTCGGCGAGCGCCTGGCGCACCTGGGCCAGGACCGCGGCGGGGTCGAGGCCGGCCTCGGCCAGCTCGTCGTCGTACGGGGTGATCACACGAGCTCCAAGGTGGTCGCGCCGTCGTTCATGACCGCGTCGAAGTGGCCGGAGAACCGCTCGTCGTCGCGCTCGGGGAAGTCCTCGCGCCAGTGCGACCCACGGGTCTCCTCGCGCAGCAGCGCCGCGTCGGCGAGCGCGGTGGCGATCGTCAGCAGGTTGGTGGTCTCCCAGGACTCCTGGTCGACGACCTCGGCCGGGACGCCGGCCAGCTTGTCCAGCAGGCCTGCCGCCTCGCCGAGGCCGGTCGCGTGCCGCAGCACGCCGACCCGCGAGGTCATGATCTCCTGCAGGTCGCGGCGCAGCCCGCCAGGCACGAGGCCCGCGGTGCGGGCGTCGGGCACCGGCGGCAGCTGGGGACGCAGCTCGCCCGGCAGCACCTCGGCGATCCGGCGCGAGAAGACCAGGCCCTCGAGCAGCGAGTTGGACGCCAGCCGGTTCGCGCCGTGCACGCCCGAGCAGGCGACCTCGCCGGTGGCGTAGAGCCCGGGCACGTTGCTGCGGCCCCACAGGTCGGTGTGCACGCCGCCGGACGCGTAGTGGCAGGCGGGCGCGACCGGGATCAGGTCGGTGACCGGGTCGACGCCGCACGAGCGGCAGGTGGCGAGGATCGTCGGGAACCGGCGCTCCCAGAACTCCGCGCCGAGGTGCCGGGCGTCCAGCCACATGTGCGGGCGCCCGGTGTCGAGCATGCGACGCATGATCGCCTTCGCGACCACGTCGCGCGGCGCGAGGTCGGCGAGCTCGTGCACGCCCTGCATGAAGCGGTTGCCCTCGAAGTCCACGAGGACGGCGCCCTCGCCCCGGACCGCCTCGGAGATCAGCGGCTGCTGACCGAGGGACTGCGGGCCGAGGTACATCACGGTCGGGTGGAACTGGACGAACTCCAGGTCGCGCAGCACCGCGCCGGCGCGCAGCGCGACCGCCATGCCGTCACCGGTGGAGACGGCGGGGTTGGTGGTCTGGGAGAACACCTGCCCGAGGCCGCCGCTGGCGAGCACGACCGCGCGGCAGAGCACCGCGCCGACGCCGTCGCGCTGACCCTCGCCCATCACGTGGAGAGTGAGCCCGGCGACGCCGCCGTCCCGGGCCAGCAGCAGGTCGACGGCGAGCGCGTGCTGGATCACCTCGATCTCGGGCGCCTGCTCGACCGCGGCGATCAGCGCCCGCTGGATCTCGGCGCCCGTGGCGTCGCCGCCGGCGTGCGCGATCCGGTCGCGGTGGTGGCCGCCCTCGCGGGTCAGCGACAGCTCGCCGTCGGGGTCGTGGTCGAAGTTCGTGCCCAGCGCGATCAGCTCGCGTACGGCGTCCGGCCCCTCGGTGACCAGCACCCGCACCGCGTCGCGGTCACAGGCGCCCGCACCGGCCACGAGCGTGTCCTGCTCGTGCTCCTCGGGGGTGTCGCCCGGGCCGAGCGCGGCGGCGATGCCGCCCTGGGCCCACTGCGTCGAACCCGCGGCGAGCACGTCCTTGGTGACGACGAGGACCTTGCCGACCCGGTCGCGCAGGCGGAGCGCCGCGGTCAGCCCGGCGATGCCGGAGCCGACGACCACGACGTCGGCGGTCGTGGTCCAGCCGGGCTCGGGCGCGACGAGGCGTCCGGGCACGCGGCGTACCGGAGCGGTGGGCATTGGCGCAGGTTATCCGAGGCGCGTCAGCGAATCGGATGATGGTGGTCGAGCGAGCCGCCCGACTGAGGGACGAAGTCGGGACCGGCGTGTCGAGACCGCCCGGCCAGCTGGTCGCCGCGGACCAGACCGGAGCCCGCGACCGCCTCGGCCGGGTCGTGCCCGACGCTGCGGATCTTGTTGCCGGCGTCGACGAACACCACGTGCGGCCGGAGCTCCTTCGCCTCGGCGGTCTCCATCTGGCCGTAGCCGATGAGGATCACCAGGTCGCCGGGGTGCACGAGCCGCGCGGCGGCGCCGTTGATGCCGATCACCCCCGAGCCGCGCTCGCCCGCGATCGTGTACGTCTCGAGGCGGGCGCCGTTGGTGATGTCGACGATGTGCACGAGCTCGCCCGGCAGCAGGTCGGCGGCGTCGAGCAGGTCCTCGTCGACGGTGACCGACCCGACGTAGTGCAGGTCCGCCTGGGTCACGGTCGCGCGGTGGATCTTGCTCTTCATCATGGTGCGCAGCATCAGCTGTCCTTCCCTCGCCCGAGGACGAGCGGCATGTTGTCGATCAGGCGGGTGGGGCCGACCCGCGCGGCGACGAGCACGCGGGCCTCCGTCCCGGCGGGTACGTCGTCGGGCAGCTCACCCAGGCCGGGGTCGGCGACCACGAGGTAGTCGAGGTCCACGCCCTGAGCCGCGCGCAGCTCCGCGCGGGCGGCGGCCAGGGCGCTCGAGGCGCCGTACGCCGCCGCGTCCTGCGCCGCCCGCAGCATCCGGCTCAGCGCCACCGCCTGCTCGCGCTGCTCCGGGTCGAGGTAGCGGTTGCGGCTGGAGAGGGCGAGCCCGTCGGCCTCGCGGACGGTCTCGGCGCCGACCACCTCGACGCCCATGTTCAGGTCGAGCACCATCCGGCGGATCAGCGCGAGCTGCTGGTAGTCCTTCTCCCCGAACACCGCGACGTCGGGGCGCACCAGGCCGAAGAGCTTGGCGACCACGGTGAGCACTCCGCGGAAGTGGCCGGGGCGGATCCTGCCCTCCAGCACGTCGGCGAGCGGGCCGGGGTCCACCGTCACCTGCGGCTCGCCCCCGGGGTACACCTCGTCGACGCCCGGCGCGAACACGATGTCCACGCCCTCGCGTGCGCAGACCTCGACGTCGGCGTCGAGGGTGCGGGGGTAGCGGTCCAGGTCCTCGCCCGGCCCGAACTGGAGCGGGTTCACGAAGACCGAGACGACCAGCGGGCCGTCGTCGCCGATCCGCTCCCGCGCGACGCGCATCAGGCTGGCGTGGCCCTCGTGCAGGGCGCCCATGGTCGGCACGAACCCGACCGGGTCGTCGTGCTTCGCGAGCAGCGTGGCGAGCTCCTCGCGCGTGTGGGCGAGGGCGGGAGCAGTGCTCATCGGCGACGGGCGGCCTGGAGCTGGGCGGTGCGCTCGGCGTCGTCGATCACCCGGCGGATCGTGGCCGCGCGGATCGGCAGCACCCGGCCGTCGGTCACGACGCGGTCCAGGGTGTCGCGGGCCAGGGCGACGTACGACGGCATCGTGTGCGGGGCGTTCGCGGTGATCTCCGCGAGGTGCGCGCGGACGGTGTTCACGTCGCCGCGGACGATCGGGCCGGTCAGCGCGGCGTCGCCGTGCTCGAGGGCGTTGTCGAGGGCAGCGGTCAGCAGCGGGCGCAGCGTGCCGGCGGGGTCGTCGGCCCCCGCCGCGGCCAGCAGCTCCATCGCCTGCGTCACGAGGGTGACCAGGTGGTTGGCGCCGTGCGCGAGGCCGGCGTGGTAGAGCGTGCGCATCTCCTCCGGCACCCACATCGGGCGGCCGCCGAGGTCGGCGACCAGACCCTCCGCGAAGGCCCGCTCCGCGCTGCCGGCGGTGAGGCCGAACACGCAGCCGGGGAGCCGGTCGAGGTCCAGGGCGGTGCCGGTGAACGTCATCGCGGGGTGCATGGCGACCACCCGCGCGCCGACCCGGCGCGCGGGCTCGAGCACGGCCAGGCCGTGCCGGCCGGACGTGTGCACGACGTACTGCCCCGGGCGGATCGCGCCGCTGTCGCTGAGCACCGTGACGACGTTCTCGAGCATGTCGTCGGGGACCGTGAGCAGCAGCAGGTCGCAGGAGCGCGCCACGTCGGTCGGCTTCGCGTGGCCGACGCCGGGCAGCAGGTCCGCGATGCGGAAGCGCGAGGCGTCGGACTCGCCGGCGGCGGCGACGACGGTGTGGCCCGCGGCCTCGAGGGCGGCGGCCAGGACGGCGCCGACGCGTCCCGCGCCGACGACGCCGATCCGGTGCGTCATGGGTGTCGAACCTTTCGTTCCAGTCCCTCCGACCACCCCTCGCCGCGTCGCTGCGGTTCGGGGCCGGTGTGGGTACCGGACGGTGTGCTCGTCTGGTGGTTGTCGGGGTGGTTGTTCCCCGGCGCCGTCCAAGGTACGCCCCGGTCTGGACCGAGGTAAGGGACGCGCGGCGTGACCTACCCGACATCCCTCCCGCGCCGACTCGGCGCTACTGCAGGCCTGGAAGCCCTCGAGTCGGCGCCACTGCAGATGCTGGGCCTGCATTCACGCCGACTCGGCGCCACGCGCGCCTGCATTCACGCCGACTCGGCACCCCTGACGCCTGCACTGGCGCCGACTCGGCACCCCTGACGCCTGCACTGGCGCCGACTCGCGGGTCAGCCGACGTCGAGCGGGCGGGGTGCGTGCGGGAGCCAGTCGTGGGTGACGTGGTCCACGATGTGCACGCCCGGGGGCGCGGTGATCTCGTGCACGCCGGGCAGCACGCGGCCCTCCTTGAGCGCGTGGAAGACCTCCCACTCGCGACGCTTGCGCCGGTTGCGCCAGGAGGTCGCGAACGACTCCGGGTCGGTCCAGTGCGCGAACTCCTCGCCGTCGAGGTACTTCAGCTCCACGCAGAGCCCGTGCGGCAGGCCGATCGAGCGCACGCCCTCCGGAGTGGTCCGGATCTCCCACTCGAAGGCCTTCGTGTAGACGAAGTCCGGGCCGATCGGGAAGCCCCACTCCTCCGCGTTGCGCCAGCCCAGGTCGAGGTAGCCCTTCGACTCGCTCTCCAGGTAGAGCCCGTGCCGGGGCACCCGGATGATCGACTGCACGTCGCCGACCTGCCAGCTGAGGTCCGCCATCGAGACCTCGCCCTCGGTGGTCAGCACCATGTCGCCGTCCCACTTCCAGGAGTAACGGGTGGTGACCTGGGCGAAGCACCAGTTGTAGAAGTACGACAGCGAGTGCACCGACAGCTCGTGGACCTGGAGGTGCTCGGCGCCGGCGCGGGCGACGCTGAACGGGTACGACGCGACCGTCAGCTTGTCGGCGTGCCCGGCAATCGCTGCGGTCTCGCGGGCGACGTCCGGCGTACCGTCGTCGGAGTCGTTGTCCACCAGCAGCACGAAGTCGCAGGCGCGCAGCAGCGGCGGCAGCACGAACGGCAGCGAGGGGGCCTCGTTCTTCACCCGCAGGACGGCGGTCGCGCCGGGACGCAGCCCCTCGGGCCGCAGCCACGGCCAGGTGATGTCGAAGTCGGTGTGGCCCTCGAGGTTCGAGAGGCCGGTCGCGCCGAGGTGGGCGGTCATCGTTGCTTGCCGAACGCCTTGCGCAGGCCGCGGCGCACCGGCGCGGGGACCGCCGCGCGGACGCCGTGCGGGATCTTGTCCGCGCCCGACGGGGCCGGCGCCGGCGCGGGCTTCCCCTTGAGCTGCTTGCGGGTGCGCTGCTCGGCGGCGACGACCGACGAGCGCGAGATCGCCTCCGCCTCCTCGTACAGGTCGACGTACCCCTCGCGGAGCTGGTCGAGCGCGGCGTGCACCTGCGGGGTGTCCCCGCCCGGCTCGGCCAGCTTGTTGAGCTCCTCCCAGGTCTGGGCGGTGAGCTCGTGCAGCCGCGGCGGCAGGCCGAGGTCGTCGAGGGTCTGGGTCATCCGGCGCAGGCTCGGGTCCACGAACCGGTGCCCGTCGCGGATCGCCTCGCTGCGCGCGTGCATGACGTGCTCGAGCTGGAGCTGCTCGCCGACGCGCATCACGACCTTCGTCCAGTCGTCGAGCAGGTCGGCGTACCGCACGAACACCCGGCCGCCGTCGGCGACCGACTCGCGGGTCGCGCGCTCGGTGTGCAGGAGCATGTTCAGCCAGGACGCCGCCAGGTGCGCCGACCCGAGCCGGTTCTTGTAGTAGGTCTGCTTGCTGCCGACCACCTCGGCCGGGGGGCGCAGCATCGTCGCAAAGACCGGCGTCGCGCCGGTGCGGATGGCGGCGACCCGCCACAGCGAGAGGAACCAGCTCAGCCGCGGGTCCTTGACGACCAGCTCCCGGTTCACCGCGAAGTGCCCCTCGAGCCACTCCGCGGCGCGGATCCGCTCCTGCTCGCGCGCCGAGATCCGGCCGGTCTCGAACCACGCGTCCGGCCGCGCGTCGCTCACCTGGACCAGCGCCTCCTTGAGCAGCCGGTCGTGGTTCTCGACGACCCATGCCGGCTCGCCGAAGCCCTTCGGGTTGGTCTCGTCCGCGGCGACCTCGGGCTGCGGCACGTGCAGCCCCATGATCTGCATCAGGCCGGCCATGGTGCTGGTGCCGCTGCGGCCGGCGCCGGCCACGAAGAGGACCTTGCGCGGGTACTCGGAGGGGTCGATCTCGCTGCGGTCGGCAGGCGGATCGACGGCGGCAGGCTCGGCACTCACGGCGTCAGACTCTACGGTCGATACGGTTCGCGCATGAAGTTCGGGCGCCGCACACCGCTGATCAGCGTGGTCGTGCCCGTGTACGACGTCGAGGCGTACCTCCCCGAGGCGCTGGACTCCCTCCTCGCCCAGACCTACCCCGCCCTCGAGGTGGTCGTCGTGGACGACGGGTCCACGGACGGCTCCGGGGCGATCGCCGACGCGTACGCCGCCCGGGACCCGCGGGTCCGCGTCGTGCACACCGAGAACCGCGGCCTCGGCGCCGCGCGCAACGAGGGGCTGCGGCACGTGACCGGCGAGCTGCTGGCCTTCGCCGACTCCGACGACGTCGTGCCGCCGGACGCGTACGCCGTGCTCCACCGGCAGCTGCGGCGCACCGGCGCCGACTTCGTGACCGGCTCGGTGGCGCGCTGGGACGGCACCACGCTCACCGAGCTGCCCTGGATGCGGCGGCTGCACAAGCACCGTGCCGCCGAGGTGGTCGAGGGCCACCCCGAGCTGCTCGGTGACGTGTTCGCGTGGAACAAGCTGTTCCGCCGCGCGTTCTGGGAGAACGCCGGGCTGTCCTGGCCCGAGGGGATCCGCTACGAGGACCAGCCGACGACCACCGCGGCGTACGTGCGGGCGCGGCTGTTCGGCGTGGTGCCCGACGTCGTCTACCACTGGCGGGTCCGCTACGACGGCTCGTCGATCACCCAGCAGCGCTCCTCGCTCGACGACCTGCGGGACCGGTGGACCACGAAGCGGATGTCGCTCGCGACGGTCACCGGCTTCGGCTCGGACAAGGTCACCAGGGTCTTCGTGGACCGGGTGCTGGCCGGCGACCTGCACCGCTACTTCATCGAGATCCCCGGCTGCTCCGACGAGTGGTGGGACCTGCTGGTCGCGGGCGTCCGCGAGTTCTGGGGGTCGCGCTCGCTGGTGCACTCCGGGCTGCCGCCCGTGCACCGGCTGACCGGCTGGCTGGTGCAGATGGGCCGGCGCGAGGACGCGACGGCGGTGATGGAGTACGTCGCCCGCCTCGGCGGCCCGGTCCCCCAGGTCCGGACCCCGGCCGGGCCGCGCCTCGACGTACCGGTCATCGACCCGGCGAGCGTCGACCCCGCGGCGCTCGCGCTGCGCGACTTCGAGGTGCGGGCCTGAGGACGGGGTAGCGTCAGCCCGTGATCGCTCTCGTGGACGACGTGCCGCAGTGCTACGTCGACAACGACTGGATCTGCGCGCAGTACTGGCACGACTACCGTCCCGAGCTCATCGACGCGACCGTCGAGCACATCTGGCTGACCGTCGTCTCGGTGCTGGCCGGCCTGCTGGTCGCCGTACCGCTCGGGCTGCTCGCCCGGCGCAACCCGGCGTTCGAGAACCTGGTCGTCGGGGGCACCACGATCGTCTACACGATCCCGTCGCTGGCGCTGTTCTCGCTGCTGCTGCCGTTCACCGGCCTCACGTCCACGACCGTGATCGTCGGCCTCGCGCTGTACTCCCTGACGGTCCTGGTGCGCAACGTGATCGCCGGGCTCAGCGGCGTCCCCGAGGCGGTCAAGGAGTCCGCGCGCGGGGTCGGCTACTCCGACCGCGGCCTGCTCTGGCGCGTGGAGATCCCGCTGGCCCTGCCGGTGATCATGGCCGGCATCCGCGTCGCGACCGTCTCGACGGTCGCCCTGGTGACGGTCGGCTCGATCGTGTCGTACGGCGGGCTCGGGAACCTGCTGCTGCTCGCGGTCGGCAACCAGTTCAAGGCCCAGATCTTCGCCGCCAGCGTGCTGTGCGTGGCCCTCGCGGTGGTCCTCGACCTGGTCCTGGTGCTCGTGCAGCGCCTCCTCACCCCCTGGACGCGCCGTGCTGGGTGACGTCCTCTCCTACCTCACCGACGGGTCGAACTGGTCGGGCTCGACCGGCATCGGCGCGTTCGCCGTCCAGCAGCTGCTGCTGACGGTCACCGCCCTGGTCGTCGCGATGGCGCTCGGGCTGCCCCCGGCGCTCTACCTGGGCCACCGGCACCGCGGCGGCCTGGTCGCGGTGAACGTGTCGAACATCGGCCGGGCGGTGCCGGTCTTCGCCGTCCTGCTGGTGCTCGCGCTGGGGCCGGTCGGCTCGGAGCAGTTCGGCCCGTTCGGACGAGCCGGCCTGGCCACCCTCGTGGCGCTCGTGCTCTTCGCGCTCCCGCCGATCATCACCAACGCGTACGTCGGCGTGGTGGAGGTCGACCCCGGCGCGGTCGAGTCGGCACGCGGCATGGGCATGGCCGAGCGCCAGGTGTTCGGCGCCGTCGAGCTCCCACTGGCGATGCCGGTGGTGATGACCGGCATCCGGCTGGCGCTGGTGCAGGTCTGGGCGACGGCGACGATCGCCGCCCTGGTGGCCGGTCCGGGACTGGGCCGGATCATCACGCGGGGGTTCGCGAACCACCGCACCTACGAGGTGGTCGCCGGCGCCGTGCTCGTCGCCGTGGGCGCCCTGCTGCTCGAGGCGGTGATGGCCACCGTCGAGCGGTACGCCGACCCCGTGCGCCGGGCCCGTCGAGCCGTTACCAAATCGTCAGCGACCGCTGTCGGTGGTGAGGGCTAGGGTCTTGTCGCGGGTGCCGTTCCGGCGCCCATCGGACACGCGCGGCGGTGACACCCCGCGGGACACAGAAGGTGGTGGCACCCATGAAGGTCGGACGCGTACTCGGAGGGATCCTCGCCGGCGCGCTGGCGCTGGCGGCCTCGGGCTGTGGCGGCAGCGGCGACTCGCTGGAGGGCCAGTCCTCCGACGGCGGCAGCGGTGGCGCCGACAAGGGGTCGGTGGTCGTCGGCGGCCAGGACTTCACCGAGAGCCAGATCATGGCCGCGATCTACCAGAAGCTGCTGGAGAACGAGGGCTACTCGGTCCAGACGAAGCTGGTGACCACGCGCGACGTCTACCTGCCCGAGCTGAGCAAGGGCTCGGTGGACGTCGTCCCGGACTACCTCGCCGGGATCACCGACTACCTCAACACCGAGAAGAACGGGCCGGACGCCCCGTTGGTGTCCAGCAACGACCCGCAGGCGACGCTCGAGGCGCTCAAGCCGCTCGCGGAGGCCAAGGGCATCTCGATCCTGCCGCCGTCCCAGGCGACCGACCAGAACGCCTTCTTCGTGACCAAGGACTTCGCGGAGCAGAACGGCCTGACCACGCTGTCGGACTTCGCGGCGATGAACCAGCCGATCAAGCTGGGCGCGCCGCCGGACTGCGAGGGCCGCGCCGACTGCGAGGGTGGGCTGACCAAGACCTACGGCTTCAAGATCACCGAGATCGTGCCGCTCGACTTCGCCAGCGCCCAGGTCAAGGACGCGGTCAAGAAGGGCGAGGTCCAGATGGGTGAGACCGGGACGACCGACGGCACGCTCGCGGACCTCGGGCTGGTGCTGCTCGAGGACGACAAGGGCATCCAGCCGGCGCAGAACCTGACGCCGGCGGTCAACACGGGCTTCCTGAACGACAACCCGGACCTCGAGGACCTGTTCAACAAGCTCTCGGCGGCCCTCACCACCGAGGACCTGGCGAACATGAACGTCCAGGTCGACCTCGAGCGGAAGAAGCCCGAGGACGTCGCCCAGCAGTTCCTCCAGGACAAGGGCCTGCTCTGAGCGCCGAGCCGATGATCCGGCTGGCCGGCGTCGGGAAGACCTACGACGACGGCACGGTCGCCGTGCAGCAGCTGGACCTCGACGTCCGGCGGGGCGAGCTCGTCTGCCTCGTCGGGCCGTCGGGGTGCGGCAAGTCGACGACGCTGAAGATGATCAACCGGCTGATCGAGCCCACCACGGGCACGATCGAGATCGACGGCCGGGACGTCACCGGCCAGGACCCGGTGCGGCTGCGGCGCGACATCGGCTACGTGATCCAGCAGGTGGGGCTGTTCCCGCACCAGAAGATCCTGGCGAACGTGATGACCGTGCCGCTGCTGCACGGCGAGTCCAAGGAGTTCGCGCGGGGGCGCGCGCGGGAGCTGCTCGAGCTGGTCGGGCTGGACCCGGCGCGGTACGCCGACCGCTACCCGCACCAGCTCTCGGGCGGCCAGCAGCAGCGGGTCGGCGTGGCCCGCGCCCTGGCGGCCAAGCCGCCGGTGCTGCTGATGGACGAGCCCTTCGGCGCGGTCGACCCGCTGGTGCGGCTGCGGCTGCAGGACGAGTTCCTCCGGCTCCAGGACGAGCTCGGGGTGACGGTGGTGTTCGTGACCCACGACATCGACGAGGCGGTGCGGCTCGGCGACCGGGTGGCGGTCTTCGGTCCCGGCGGCCGGCTGGCGCAGTACGACACCCCGGCCCGGCTGCTCGGGCGCCCGGCGGACGACTTCGTGGCGGACTTCGTCGGCTCCACCAGCGGCCTGCGGCGGCTGCAGGTGATCCCGCTCGACCCCGCGCACCTCGAGCCGATGGACGGCGTCCGCGCCGGCGACCTCAGCGCCGCCATCGACGTCGACGCCACGCTCGGCGAGGCGCTGGCGGTGCTGCTGAACGACGACCGCGGCGTGGTCGGCGTCAAGCAGGGCGCGCAGTTCGTCGGCGTCCTCACCCCCAACGGCATCCACCGGGCGCTCCGCGCGGCGCTCGCGGAGATGGCGCAGGTCAGCTGAGCGCCCCTGCGGTTCGTGCGATTTCCGTTCAATTGCTGGGTTGCCCTGGGTTACTCGCCGGTAGAACCAGTCCAGCCGCGCAATTGCGCTGCGCGCCGCCGCCCCCGCGGGTCAGCTGACCGGGACGTCCCGGTGCCAGGACTCGGTGACGTACTTGGTCGCCCAGCCCATCGACGTGTAGAGCCCGGCGGCGCCGGTGGGCGAGTCGGCGTCGACCTCGAGGCCGACGCGGTCCCGCCCGCGCAGCGCGGCGTCCGCGATGATCGTGCGCAGCAGGCCCTTGGCCACGCCCCGGCCCCGGGCGGCCTCGAGGACGCCGAGGTAGGAGACGTACGACCCGTCCGGGCCGGACGAGCTCTCCGACACGGTGCCGATCAGCGCGCCGACCGGCTGGGGCCGGTCACCGTCGACGAGCTCGGCCAGCCACCAGTGGTCCCAGCGGTGCCCGGGGTCCTCGCGCAGCCGGAACAGGAACTCCTCGAACGTCTCCTCGCTGGAGTTGAAGTGGTCGACGAACGCGCCCTCGAGCACCTCGTGCACCTCGCGGAGGTCGTCCTCGTCGGGCAGGCCGGACCCGGCCCGGCGCACCAGGCGGAACACGACGCCGTCGGCCTCCCACCGCTCCGGGTCGGGCACCAGGTCCTTCTCGCCGGGCTCCACCGGGCGGCTCATCTGCCACCAGCGGCGGACCCGCTCGAAGCCGGCGTCCCGGAGCCACCGGGCCTGGCGCTCGTCCCCCTCGAAGGCCCCGGTGTCGATCTGCTGGACCGGGAGGCCCCGGGCTGAGCCGACGGCGCGGGCCTGCCCCTCGGCCCAGGTGAAGAGCACGTCGGAACAGGCGTCGGCGACCTCGTCGGGCAGGTCCCGCTGCACGATGTGCACGAACAGCATCCGGCCGACCGAGCGGTCGTGGACGCTGCCCCAGGCGTGGATGTCGCCGTCGGGGTCGCGGACCACGACGTTCTCCCGCATCCGCAGGCCGCGCTCGGAGACCTCGACCAGGACGTCGTCGACGCCGGAGCCCGCCCACCCGCGCCCGTCCCGCTCGTGCGCACGCAGCAGGTGCGTGAGCCGGGCGACGTCGAACCGGTCCGCGGGGTCGGGCTGGCCGACCGTCCAGCCGTCGGGCAACCCGGGCCGGTCACCGACCAGCTGGTCGGGGTCGCTGTGGAACCGGTTCTCGTCGGGGATCACAGTCCCCGATCATCCCGCACCGCGGTGACGCGGAAACGTGGGGAAGGACTCAGCAGCGCAGGTCGAGCCGCTGGCGCGTCTCGACTAGGCGTGCTTGCGCTGGGCCTCGGACTCGCGCCAGGCCTGGGTCACGACCTCGAGCTCGGCGCGGACGACGTCCAGCTCCTGCTCCAGCTCGGCGACCCGGACGACGGCGTCCGCGGCCCGCTGCTCGGCCTCGCGGAGCCGGTCGGACACGGCCGCGCCCTCTCGCTCGGCGGCGTCGGCGCGGCGCGCCTCGGCGTTCATCTTCCGGGTGGCGTCGGCGGCGCGCCCCTGGGCGGCCGTCAGCGCGTCCTCGAGCTCGTGGATCGACTCCTCGTGCCGGGCGATGCGGGTGCGCATCGTGTCCGCGAACGCCTGGTTCTCCGCGGTGCGGGTCGCGGTGATCTCGCGGTAGGCCTGGGCCTGCTCGGCGCGGTCGCGCGCGGCGTCCCGACGGGTGGCGACCACCTCGGCGTGGGTGATCCGGGTGGCGGCGGCACCGAGGAGGACGGCACCGGCCGCGACCACCGCGACCAGGGCCGGCGAACCGCTGGCGATCGCGGCGGCGACCAGGACGGCGGCCACGACGAGGAGGACGACGGCGACCGTCAGCCGGGTGCTGCGCTGGCGACGCCGACCTGAGCGGACAGCGGAAGGTGCCTGGGGGGAAGCCATGAAAGCAGGTTAGGGCTCGTCCTCGTCGGATCTGACGCGACACGCGCGCTCGAGGAGGATCGACGTGACGACGATCGCCACACCCGCGACCGCGGCGACGACCGACCGCCACAGCCGCTGCGAGGCGAGGTCGGAGTCCATGCCGACCCAGCTGAGCGCGTACCCGGCGTACCCGCCCGCGACCAGCGCGCCCACCAGGGCGCAGGCGCGGGCGAGGACCAGCCGGTTCACGGCCCGGTGCGGCTCCAGCCGCTGGTGCTGGACCTGCACGGTGCGCCAGGTGAGGTACGCCGTGGCGCCGAGGATCGCCGCGACCAGGACCAGCGCCAGCGGCTGGGCCCAGGTCACGATCGGCGCGGTGCCGCGGCCCCGGATCGCGAGCGGGTGCAGCAGGTAGCCGCCGACCAGGCCGACCACCGCCCAGAGGGTGAGCGCCGCTGCGGAGGTCGGGCGCAGCCGCCCGCCCGACGGCTCGTCGCCGGACGGGGCGCTGCTCACTGGATCTCGAGGACCAGGTCGTCGCGCAGCTTGAGTCCGCTCTGGTCGGTCCGCTCCAGGAGGTCGGCGATCGGGCCGCGGTCGGGGAACTCGGCCTCGGGCTCGAGGTCGAACCACGGCCGCAGCACGAAGGCGCGCTCGGCGGCCCGCGGGTGCGGCAGGCGGAGGGACGGCTCGTCGCTGCGCCGGTCGCCGACCACGATGAGGTCGACGTCGAGGGTGCGCGGGGCGTTCTGGACCTCGCCGCGCTCACGGTCGAAGGCGTCCTCGATCGCCAGCGCCCGGTCCATCAGCCGGCTCGCCGCGAGGGTCGTGTCGATGAGCACGACGGCGTTCAGGTAGGTCTTCGCCTCGGGCGGCGAGTCGACCGGGTCGGTCTCGTAGACCGGCGAGACCGCGGTGATCCAGACGTCCGGGGTGTCCGCGAGCGCGTTGACCGCGCCCTGCAGGCTCGCCATCCGCTCGCCGAGGTTGGACCCCAGCGCCAGCACCGCACGCCGGATCGGCCGCATCTCGCCGGTCAGGGTGTCGGTGTCGACGATGTTCGGGTTGGGGGTCTCAGTCACGGGCGACCTCGCGTTTCCGGGTGATGGTGAGCGCGACGTCCGAGAACGTCGCCTCGATGGGTGCATCCGGCTTGTGGACCGTGATCCGCGCCCATTCAACACGGTCGTCCAAGAGGCAGACGCCCGCGACCCGCTGGGCGAGGGTCTCGATCAGGTCGACCGGATCCTTCTCCACGGCGGCTTTCACCGAGGCCACGAGACTTCCGTAGTCGACGGTGTCTGGCAAGTCGTCGGAGGCCGCCGCCGCGGCGGTGTCGACGCCCAGGACCAGGTCGATCACGAAGACCTGGCCCTCGCGCCTCTCGAACTCGAACACGCCGTGGTGGCCGAAGCACTCGATGCCGGTCACCGCCAGCTCGTCGGTCATTCCTGCTCTCCCTGGTCGAGCCGCTCGAGCACGCGCAGCGCGTCCCGGGCGGCACGCACGTCGTGCACCCGCAGGCCCCACACGCCGCGCTGGGCGAGGAGGACCGTGAGGGCCGTGTTCGCGTGCTCGCGCTGGTCGACGGGGCGCACGGTCCCGCCGCTGTCGGCGAGGAGCCTACCGAGGAAGGTCTTGCGGCTCGCACCCACCAGCACCGGGTAGCCGAGCGACTCGAGCGGGCCGAGGTCGCGCAGCAGCGCCCAGTTGTGCTCCACGCGCTTGGCGAAGCCGAGGCCGGGGTCGAGCACGATCCGCTCCGCCGGCACGCCCGCGGCGAGGATCGCCTCCACCCGCGCCGCGAGCTCGTCGCGGACGGCCTGCACGACGCCGCCCGGCCCGTCGTACACGGCGAAGTCGCGCATGTGCGCGGCGTGGGCCCGCCAGTGCATGGCGACGTACGTCGCGTCGCTCGCTGCGGTCACGTCGAGGATCCGCGGGTCGGCGAGCCCCCCGGAGACGTCGTTCACGATCGTCGCGCCGGCGGCGAGGGCGGCCTCGGCGACCTCGGCGCGCATCGTGTCGACCGAGACCGTGGCCCCGTCGGCGGCCAGCGCGGCGATCACGGGGACGACGCGGCCCAGCTCCTCCTCGACCAGCGGCCTGGTGGCGCCGGGGCGCGTCGACTCGCCGCCGATGTCGAGGATGTCCGCGCCGTCGCGGAGCAGCTCGCGCCCGTGCGCGATCGCGGCGTCGGGCTCCAGCCACCGGCCGCCGTCGGAGAACGAGTCGGGCGTGACGTTGACGACGCCCATGAGCACCGGGATCGTCGTCATGAGCGGAGGCTATCGGTCAGCGGTTCCGGTGGATCAGGGCCATCGCCTCGGCCCTGGTGGCGGCGTTGGAGCGCATCGTGCCCCGGACCGCGGAGGTGATGGTGCGGGCGCCGGCCTTCTTGACCCCGCGCATCGTCATGCACAGGTGCTCGGCCTCGATCACGACGATGACGCCGCGCGCCTCGAGGATGCGCATCAGGGCGTCCGCCACCTGGGTGGTGAGCCGCTCCTGGACCTGGGGCCGCTTGGCGTACACGTCCACCAGCCGCGCGAGCTTCGAGAGCCCGGTGATCTTGCCGCTCTCGGCCGGGATGTAGCCGACGTGGGCGACGCCGGTGAACGGCACCAGGTGGTGCTCGCACATCGACCACAGCTCGATGTCGCGGACCAGCACCATCTCGTCGTGGCCGAGGTCGAACGTCGTGGTCAGCACGTCCTCGGGGCGCATCCGCAGCCCGGTGGTCAGCTCGGCGTACGCCCGGGCCACCCGCGCGGGCGTCTCGCTCAGGCCCTCGCGCTCCGGGTCCTCCCCGAGCGCGATCAGCAGCTCCCGCACCGCCGCCTCCGCCCGCGCGTAGTCGAACGGCGGGACGTCGGCGGGGTCGCGGTCGTCGAACCCGATCGGGTCGGTCATCAGTGCGGCGGCAGGCTGGGGCCGGAGCCGGCGGAGGGACCCTCGACACCCGGGTCGCCGTGCACGTCGCCCCCGGAGCCCGGCGGGGTCAGGACGGCGCCCGCCTCCTCTTCAGCGTGGCCGTTCTGGCCGTTCGTGGCGGCCCGGTCGCGGATCCACTGCGGGATCTCGACCGGCGGGATCGCCGACGGGTGCCGCTGGTCGGAGCCGGTCCACGCCGGCCGCTCGGGACGGCGCCGCAGCGCCTGGAAGATCCGCGCGACCTCCTCCTTGTCGAGCGTCTCCTTGTCGACCAGCTCGAGGACCAGCGCGTCGAGGACGTCGCGGTTCTCCTCCAGGATCTCGAAGGCCTCCTGGTGCGCGGTCGCGAGCAGCTTCTTGGTCTCCTCGTCGACGACCGCGGCGATCTCCTCGGAGTAGTTCCGGGAGTGGCCGAGGTCGCGGCCCAGGAACGGCTCGGAGTTGGACTCGCCCAGCTTGATCGCACCGAGCCGCTCGGTCATGCCGTACTGGGTGACCATCGCGCGCGCCAGGTTGGTGGCCTTCTCGATGTCGTTGCCGGCGCCGGTGGTGGGGTCGTGGAAGACCATCTCCTCCGCGGCGCGGCCGCCGAGCATGTAGGCCAGCGTGTCGAGCATCTGCGAGCGGGTCTGGGAGTACTTGTCCTCGTCGGGCAGCACCATCGTGTAGCCGAGCGCCCGGCCGCGCGGCAGGATCGTGATCTTGTGCACCGGGTCGTTGCCCGGGAGCGCGGCGGCGACGAGGGCGTGGCCGCCCTCGTGGTACGCCGTGATCAGCTTCTCCTTCTCGCTCATCAGGCGGGTCCGCCGCTGCGGGCCCGCGATCACCCGGTCGATGGCCTCGTCGAGCGCCTGGTTGGTGATCAGCTTCTGGTTGGTGCGCGCGGTCAGCAGCGCGGCCTCGTTCAGCACGTTCGCCAGGTCGGCGCCGCTGAAGCCCGGCGTCCGCCGCGCGACGGACCGGAGGTTGACGTCCTGCGCCAGCGGCTTGCCGCGCGCGTGCACCTGGAGGATCTGCTCGCGGCCGGTGAGGTCGGGCGCGTCGACCTGGATCTGGCGGTCGAAGCGGCCCGGACGCAGCAACGCGGGGTCGAGCACGTCGGGACGGTTGGTCGCGGCGATGAGGATCACGCCGCCGCGGACGTCGAAGCCGTCCATCTCGACCAGCAGCTGGTTCAGGGTCTGCTCACGCTCGTCGTGGCCGCCGCCCATGCCGGCGCCGCGGTGGCGGCCGACGGCGTCGATCTCGTCGATGAAGACGATCGCGGGGGCGTTCTCCTTGGCCTGCTCGAACAGGTCGCGGACCCGGGAGGCGCCGACACCCACGAACATCTCGACGAAGTCGGAGCCGGAGATCGAGTAGAACGGCACGCCCGCCTCGCCCGCGACCGCGCGGGCGAGCAGGGTCTTGCCGGTGCCCGGCTGGCCGTAGAGCAGCACGCCCTTGGGGATCTTGGCGCCGACCGCCTGGAACTTCGCGGGCTCCTGGAGGAACTCCTTGATCTCCTCGAGCTCCTCGATGGCCTCTTCGCAGCCGGCGACGTCCGCGAACGTCGTCTTCGGCATGTCCTTGGTGATCAGCTTGGCGCGGGACTTGGCGAACTGCATGACGCCGCGGCCGCCGCCGCCCTGCACCTGGTTCATCAGGAACAGGAACAGCAGGATGATCAGCGCGAACGGCAGGAGCGTCGCGAGGATCGAGCCGAGCAGGCTGGGCTTGGGCACCTCGACGTTGAACTGCGCGATCTTGCCGGCATCGACCTGCTTCTGCACCTGCTCCTGGAGCGTGGCCTGGGTGCCGTCCAGCCAGAACGCCGTGACCTTGTCGCCGTCGTCGAGGGTCGCCTTGATCTGCTGGTCACCGTCGACGAAGGTGACCTCCTTGACCTCACCGCTCGAGATGTAGTCGGCCATCTTGGACGACTCGACCTCGTCGTACCCGCCGTTGGGCGCCAGGTACTGCAGGGCGAGCAGCACGCCCACCACGGCAAGGACGATCCAGAGCCAGGGCCCCTTGAATATACGCTTCACAGACTTCTCTCGGACGTGCTGATCGGAAGTGTCGACGGTACACGGGACCGCCGGCCGCTCCCATTGTCGCAGGCTGGCCTAGAGATCGGTGGTCGAGCCTGTCGAGACCCCCGCACCCGAAGGTGTCGCCCCCAGCGCCGACTTCCGGCTCACCGGGTCTCGACACGCCGGTCGCGACCTCGCAGGCTCGGTCGCGCGGCTCGCTCGACCACCATCAGCGGATCCGCTGGCGCGTTCCCGCTACGAGTACACGTGCGGGGCGAGGGTGCCGATGTCGCGCAGGTTGCGGTACCGCTCGCGGTAGTCCAGGCCGTAGCCGACCACGAACTCGTTGGGGATGTCCCATCCCACGTACTTGACCTCGACCGGCATCGTCAGCGCCTCCGGCTTGCGGAGCAGCGTGCAGATCTCGACGCTGGCGGGGCTGCGCGAGGTCAGGTTGGAGGTCAGCCAGGACAGCGTGAGCCCGGTGTCGATGATCTCGTCGACGATGATCACGTGCCGGCCGGAGATGTCGGTGTCGAGGTCCTTGAGGATCCGCACGACGCCGCTGGACTTGGTCCCGGAGCCGTACGACGTCACCGCCATCCAGTCCATCTCCAGGTGCCGGCTGAAGCTGCGGGCCAGGTCGGCCATGACCATCACCGCGCCGCGCAGGATGCCGACGATGAGGAGGTCCTTGCCCTCGTAGTCGGCCTCGATCTCGGCGGCCAGCTCCTTGAGCCGGGCCTGGATCTGCTCCTCCGTGAAGAGGACGTTGACCAGGTCGTTCTCCACGTGGGACGAGTCCATGGCGCAGACTCTAGGTCAGCGCCTCGGCTTGACCACCGTCAGGGTGAACGCCTTCGAGGACGAGGCCTTGAAGCCCGCGCTGCCGAGGAAGTACGCCTTCAGCTCGTGCTCGCCCTTGGGGAGCTTGTCGAGCTCGATCGTGACCGTCCCGCCGTCGGACTTGCGCAGCGTTCCGTCCCCGACCGCGTGCTTGCCCTCACGGATCTCGATGTCGCCGAGCGGCTTGGCGCCCTTGCTGGAGACGGTGACCGTGACCTCGCCGTGCTGCTTGGTGGTGACCGTCGCCTTCTTCAGCGCGGCCTTGGTGTCGGTGTCCGCGGCGACCTTCTTGATCACCAGCTCGCCCATGCTGACCTTCTGGCCGCGCTTGCTGATCGTGCCGGCGTCGTACTCGACGGTCTTGTAGCCCTTCTTCGACAGCGTCACCGTGTAGGTGCCCTTGGTGACCTCGAGGAAGAAGTAGCCGTGCTGCGGGCCGTCCTCCCGGTCGCTGGCGTAGGTGAGCGCGGACGCCTGCTCGGTGCCGTCGGCCTTGGTCGCCTGGACCTCGACGTCGTCGACGGGGTCGCCGTCCTGGTCCACGACCACGCCCCGGATCAGCGGGTGGACCTCGGCGCGCAGCGGCGCGACCGCCCGGTCCGCGGACGACGGCGCCGCCTGGGCGGGCAGCGCGTGGGGTGCTGCCAGCAGCACGCCACAGGAGGCGAGCAGGGTGGCGATGCGACGACGGGACATGGCGATGCTCCTCGAGAAATGCGGCTGATACGTTCGAAGTGTGACGCGGCGAGCCGCGCTTCGTGACGGTTATCGGCGGATTCTCACCCGAACTGAAGGTGGCCGTCCCTCCGGAAGCACCGGACGGGGCCGGGCAGATCGACCCACTTCTGGCCGTGCCAGTCGGTGAGCAGCCCGTCCATGGCGACGACGTGCTCGTGGAACAGCTCCGAGGCCGGGCAGCCCGCCGCGAGCGCCGCGAGCCGGAGCACCCGGCGCCGCAGGGAGGTCGGCTGGGCCAGCAGGCCGTCGACCGGGAGGTCGGCCAGCTCGGCGTACGCCGCCTCGGCGAGGTCGTCGAGCAGGTCCATGTCGCCGCGCAGCTGGTCAGCGGTGCGGGCCAGGGCCGCCGCGACGCCGGGGCCGAGCTGCTCCTCCAGCACCGGCAGCACCGTGCGGCGGACCCGCACCCGGGTGTAGCCGGGGTCCTCGTTGTGGGGGTCGTCCCAGAACTCGATGCCCTCCACCTGGCAGGCGGTGACGGTGTCGTCGCGGGACAGGTCGAGGAGGGGGCGCACGATCCGGTCGAAGGAGCGGCGCATCCCCGCCAGCGAGCGCCCGCCGGAGCCGCGGGTGAGGCCGAGCAGCACCGTCTCGGCCTGGTCGTCGCGCGTGTGGCCGAGCGCCACCGCGGCCGCGTCGAACCGATCGGCGACCTGCTCGAGGACGGCGTACCGGGCCCGGCGGGCCGCGGCCTCGGGGCCCAGGCCGGGAGCGTCGACGTGCACGGTCGCGGCGAGGGTCTCGTCGGCGCCGAGCGCCGCCATCTGCGCCACGACGTGGGCGGCGTGCGCGGCGGATCCGTCCTGGAGGCCGTGGTCGACGGTCGCGCCCACCACGTGCCACCCCGCCTTGCGGCCCTCGAAGACCGTCGCCGCCAGCAGCGCGAGCGAGTCGGCGCCCCCCGAGCACGCGACGACCACGGTCCGGCCCGGCTCGACGTGGGCCAGCGCCCGCCGTACGGCGCCCCGCACGGCGGCGACCGCTGGGTGCAGGCTCATCGCACGGTCACAGCACGCGGCTGATCCAGGCCCGCGGGTCGGCGATCTCGGCCTTCGAGGGCAGGTTCTCCGAGCGCTCCCACACGGCGTTGAACTCCGCCATGCCGGCCTTGTCGACGACCGAGCGGACGAACTTCGCGCCGTCGCGGTACTGCGCCATCTTGGCGTCCAGGCCGAGCAGTCGCCGCAGGATCCGGTCGAGGGAGCCGGCGCCCTTGCGGCGCTGGTTGAACTTGGTGCGGATCGTCGCGACCGTGGGGATCACGCTCGGGCCGACGCCGTCCATGACCACGTCGGCGTGGCCCTCCAGCAGCGACATGACCCCGGTGACCCGGTCGACGATCTCCTTCTGCTCCGGGCTGCCGATCGCGTCGATCAGGCTGCCCTCCCCCTTGACCACCTCGACGATCCGGCCGAGGCCGTCGTCCAGCAGACCGCTGGGCTCGAGGGTCTCCGCGAGCGCGTGCATCTCGCCGAGCAGGTGGTCCGACAGCCACGGGGTGGCGGTGAACTGGACCCGGTGGGTCTCCTCGTGCAGGCAGACCCAGAGGCGGAAGTCGTGCGGGTCGACGCCGAGCTCGCGTTCGACGTGCACGACGTTCGGGGCGACCAGCAGCAGCCGGCCGGCCGGCGGGTGGAACGGGTCGAACTGGCCGAGCACCTTGCCGGCCAGGAAGCCCAGCAGCGCGCCGACCTCGACGCCGGTGACCCGGGACCCGATCGCCAGCGACAGGCCGGTCGGCGGGCCCTTCTTGGCCGTCAGCTTGTCGACGACCGGCGCGAGCACGGTCGCGAAGCCGTCGGCGTTCGCGGCGACCCAGCCGGCCCGGTCGACCACCCGGACCGGGGCCGTCCCGGCCGCGGTCTCGAGCCCGGTGAAGTCGCGGACCAGCCCGGTCGAGCGGTCGGCGTCCGCGTGGAGCTCGGCGACGACGGCCGCGGCGTCGGCACGCGACAGCACCGGTCCGGTGCCGGCGATGCGGGAGCCCAGCGAGATCGCGAGGTCCCAGTCGACCATGCCCGTGCTCATGGAGCGACCGTACCCGCGCCCCCGCAACGGCAGGCCGCCAGCGCGCTGGTCGCGTCGTCGAGCGCGGCCCGCGCGTCGAGGGTGTCGACCACGGCGATCCGGTCCGCGAGCAGCGCGAAGACCATCGGGACCCCGTCCCGGTCGACGACGGTGCCGGCCAGGGCGCTGACGCCGGACAGGGTGCCGGTCTTCGCGCGGACCAGCCCGCGGCCGGCGTCCTCGGCGTCGAAGCGGTACTCCAGCGAGCCGGTGAAGCCCGCCACCGGCAGTCCGGTCAGCACCGACCGGAGCTCCGGGTGCGCGTCCGAGCCCGCGGTCTCGAGCACGGCGGTGAGCGTGTCCGGGTCGAGCCGGTCGCCGCGGGACAGGCCGCTGCCGTCGTGGACGACCGCCCTGCTCGTGGGTACGCCGAGCGCGTCGAGGGTGTCGAGCACGCCCGCGACGCCGGCGCGGAACGAGCCCGTCCCCGAGGTGGCGAGCCCGACGTGGCGGGCCAGCACCTCGGCGGCATTGTTGTCGCTGGTGAGCAGCGTGTGCTCGACGATGCCGGCCAGCGGCTCACTGTCCACCGACGCCAGCTCGGGGCCGTCGGCGGGGGCGTGCGCCGGCGCCGGCTCACCCAGGACCCGGACGCCCGCCCGTCCCAGCGCCGTGGTGAACTGCGCCGCCGCGGCGGCCGGGGGGTCCGCCTCGCCGTCGCCCTCGCCGACCCAGAGCGCGGAGATCGGCGAGACCTCCTCCGGCACGTAGCCCGGCTCCCAGTGGGGGTTGACGGCCGGCCCCGAGAAGAGGTGCGCGTCGTACCCGACCCGGACCGGGCCGTCGACGGCCGCGGCCGTCGCGCGGGCGAGCCTCGTCAGGTCGGGCACCGACAGCAGGGGGTCTCCCCCGCCGACGAGCACCACCCGCCGGGGGCCGGCGGCGACGACCGTGGTCGTGAAGGTGTGGTCGGGGCCCAGGGTCTCCAGGGCGGCGGTCGTGGTGAGCAGCTTCATCGTCGAGGCCGGGGCGGCCTCCCCGGTGCCGGTGGAGTAGAGCAGCGTGCCGTCCAGCGCCGAGACCGTCGCCAGCACGTGCCGGCCGAGGTCGGCGTCGCGGAGCGGTCCGGCGAGGGCGCGGCGCACCTTCGCCGGGTCCGGCGTCCCGGCCACCGGGCCGGCGACGGGCGCCGGCGTCGTGACCGCGGGCAGCTCGAGGCCGGGCGGCGGAGGCACGGCCGCCGGGCTCGGGTCGCGGGGCGCCTCCGGGTCGACCAGGTACGCCGTACCGGCGGCCGCGAGGACGGCGAGGACGAGGCCGACCGGGAGCCAGAGCGCGAGCCGACGGTGGCGTGCGTCACGTCGACCCACTCTTCGCCCCTTCCGACTGCGCGTTTGCCGACATTGTGCGCGAGACTGGGCACGGCCCGTCGGCGGGCCCCGACGACGATGTAGACGACGTAGACGACTGCGGAGGATGACGTGCTCGAGTTCGACGTGCTGGTGGAGATCCCCAAGGGTCAGCGCAACAAGTACGAGGTCGACCACGAGTCCGGCCGGATCCGCCTCGACCGCACGCTCTTCACCTCGACGCAGTACCCGGCCGACTACGGCTACATCGAGAACACGCTCGGCCTGGACGGCGACCCGCTCGACGCGATGGTGATCCTCCAGGAGCCGACGTTCCCGGGCTGCCTGATCCGCTGCCGCGCGATCGGCATGTTCCGCATGACCGACGAGGCCGGCGGCGACGACAAGGTCCTCTGCGTCCCCGCGACCGACCCGCGCCTGGAGCACCTGCGCGACATCTCCCACGTGTCGAAGTTCGACCGCCTGGAGATCCAGCACTTCTTCGAGGTCTACAAGGACCTCGAGCCCGGCAAGTCCGTCGAGGGCGCCGAGTGGGTCGGCCGCACCGAGGCCGAGGCCGAGGTCGAGGCGTCGTTCCAGCGGCTCACGACCGGCGCTCACTGAGCGTTCGGCCCGTGCCGGTCTCCCCGGTGTACCGGGGAAACCGCCACCTCACCCCACCAGGTCCGGGGACCGCAGCATCTCCGGAGGCACCGCCCACGCGTCGACGAGCGGTACGGCGATCGGGCGGATCTTGCGGCACAGGTTGTTCACCTCGCGGCTGATCGCCTTGGAGCGCTGCACGGTGAGCCGGCCGTGCTCCATGAACCACGCCCGGTCGGCCTCGATCGTCGAGAGCGCGAACAGGTCGCAGAGCAGGCTGAGCGCGACCTTGTTGTCGCCGGCGGGCAGCCCGCGGGTCTTGTCGACGAACGCCTCGAGCACCAGCCGCTCGACGTGGGCGTTGGCGGCGGCGACCACGTGGTCCTGCACGTGGGAGAACACCTCGCCGGGGTTCATCTTCTGGTCGATGCCGCGCTTGAGGCGCCGCGCGACGCCGGCGAGCATGTGCTCCTCGCGGAAGCGCAGCATCGCGAGCTGGTAGTCCGGGTCGAGCAGCCCGGCCTCCTGGTCCCAGTCGTCGCCGCCGGGGAGCAGGTCGCGCACCCGCTCGAACAGCTTGTGGACCGACGTCTTCTCGATGACCGTCTCGACCGCGAGGTTGGTGACGAACCTGACCATGCCGAGCTGGTCGAGGTCCTCGAACTCGCTGGCGTAGTCGGTGAGCAGCCCCTTCGCCACGAGCTGCAGCAGCACGTGGTTGTCGCCCTCGAACGTCGTGAAGATGTCGCTGTCGGCCTTGAGCGCGGCGAACCGGTTGACCGCGAGGTAGCCGGCCCCGCCGCACGCCTCGCGGCACTCCTGGATGGTGCGCGTGGCGTGCCAGGTCCCGAGCGCCTTGGTCCCGGCCGCGCGGGACTCCAGCTCGCGACGCGTGTGCTCGTCGTCCGAGATCCCCGAGAACACGTCGTGCAGCTGCGCCGCGACGACCTCCTGCGCGAAGTGCAGGGCGTAGGTCCGCGCGATCAGCGGGAACAGCCGCCGTTGGTGCAGCCCGTAGTCGAGCAGCAGCTCCTCCTCGGTGTCCGAGGTGGCCTCGAACTGCCGCCGGCGCACGGCGTACTTGGTCGCGATCGCCAGCGCCACCTTGGCCGCGTTGATGCCGGCGCCGCCCACGCAGACCCGGCCCTGGACCAGGGTGCCCAGCATCGTGAAGAAGCGGCGGTTCGGGTTCTCGATCGGGCTCTCGTAGACGCCCTCGGGCGTCACGTCGGCGAACCGGTTCAGCAGCGCGGTGCGCGGCACCCGCACGCCGTCGAACCAGATCCGCCCGTTGTCGACGCCGTTGAGGCCCATCTTGCGGCCGTCGTCCTCGATGCGGACGCCGGGGCAGACGGACCCGTTCTCGCGGATCGGTACGACGAACGCGTGCACGCCCTCGGACGCACCGCCGACCTCGAGCTGGGCGAAGACCACCGCGAGCTCGGCGTGCTTGGCGGCGTTGCCGATGTAGTCCTTGCGCGCGGACTCGGAGGTCGTGGTGATCACGAACTCCTGGGTCTCCTGGTCGTAGGTCGCGACCGTGCCCAGGGCCTGCACGTTGGACCCGTGGCCGGTCTCGGTCATCGCGAAGCAGCCCATCACCTTCCCGCTGACCAGGTCGGCGAGGTAGGCGTCGTGGTGATGCTTCGAGCCGAGCTGGAGGATGGCGCCGCCGAAGAGCCCGAACTGCACACCGACCTTGACCAGCACCGAGAGGTCGCCGTACGCGAGGGTCTCGAACGCCGCGATCGACGCGCCGATGTCGCCACCGCCGCCGTACTCCTCGGGGAAGCCCATGCCGGTCTGGCCGGTCGCGGCCATCTCGACGACGACCTCGCGGACGCGCTCGCGGAAGTCGTCGATCGACATCTCCTCGGCCTCGTCGAGGATCTGGCTGTACTTCGCGAGGTTGGTGCGGACGAGGTCGCGGACGTCGGCGTACTTGCCGTCGAGGAGGGCGGTCAGGGCGGGTACGTCGACGTCGGGCTGGACGTAGCCGGGCTGCGGGGGCGCCGCCATGTTCGTGGCCATGACCGTCCGATACCCAGCCGGAGCACCACCCAAGCGGGTGATCTGGACCGCTCGGCGGAGGTCAGGGACGGGCGTAGAAGCCGGGCGGGATCCAGGAGTACATCGAGGTCTCCTGGACGTCCTCGCCGGTGCGCGGGGCGTGGATGATCCGGCCGCCCCCGACGTAGAGCGCCACGTGGTAGATCGACGACGGGTCGCTCGACGAGCCCCAGAACACCAGGTCGCCGGGCTGCAGCTGGCCGGCCGAGACCGGCGTGGACTGCTCGTACTGGGCGACCGAGTAGTGCGGCAGCGCCCTGCCGCCGGCCCGCCAGGCGCCCATCGTCAGGCCAGAGCAGTCCCACGAGCTGGGGCCGGCGGCACCCCAGCGGTACGGCTCGCCGATCTGGGCGCGCGCGAACGCGATCGCGGCGGCTGCCCCGCCGGCCGGGGCGGGCGGCGCCGGAGTCGGGGTCGGCGTGGGGTCCGGGGTGGGGGTCGGGTCCGGGGTGGGGGTCGGGTCCAGGGTCGGCGTCGGATCCGGGGTCTTCGTCGGATCCGGCGTGGCCGTGGCCGGCGGCTCGTCCTGCGCCTGCTGCTGTTGCTCCAGCT
>NZ_BAAAJE010000006.1:0-70727 GCF_039526625.1 Nocardioides aquiterrae | reverse complement strand
GCCGCGGCCGCCTGCTCCTCGAGGGCCGACTGGCGGCGCTGGGCGAGCCGGACGCTCACGTGCTGGAGCTCGGCGAGCCGCTCGATCAGCGCCGACTTCTCGGCCGCGATCGACTGCGCCTGGGCGGCGGCGGCGTCCTCGGCCGCCTGAGCCCGCTTCTTGGCCTCGCGGGCCTGCTGCTGCGCCGCGACCGCGGCGTCCTCGGCGTCCTCGGCCTGCTGCTCGGCGACGTCGGCGAGCGTGGCGGAGGCGCGGTAGCGGTCGTAGGTGTCGTCCATCGCGCTCGTGGCGTTCTGCAGCGCGGTGGTCCGCTCGACGACGGTGTCGATGCCGTCGGCGCTGACGATGCCGGCGAGCGCGGTGAGCGTCGGCGACATCTCGTAGGACGACACCAGCGCGTCGCCGTACGACTGCTGCTGGCGGCGTACGTCGGCCGCGGCGATCCGGGAGTGGCGCCGGGCCTCGCGGGCGGTCTTGCGGGCCTCGGCGGCCCGCCACCGCGCACCGTTGAAGGCCTCGGCCGCCTGGGCCGCGGCGACGGCGGAGCGCTCGAGCTCCTGGTTGGCGACCACGAGCCGGGCGCGCACCTCGGCGACGGAGCCGGCGGTGTCGCGGACGGCCGAGCGGGCGTCGCGGACGTCCTGCCGGGTGGGGGCCCCGTGGTCGTCCGCGACCGCCGCGCCGGTCATGACACCGCCCGTGACGAGCACCAGGGCCAGGGCCGCTGCCGCCCCGCTCGCACGCACCGTGTCATCCCCCTCGTGATTCGAGCACCGCCCCATGCGGCACTCGGAGCACGCTAGACAACTTTCGTCACAATGGGAACAACTTCCCCAACTATTTCTGCCGCGCCCGGCGTGTCGGCTTGACGAACTACATGCGTGTCACTTCGCGCGAACGACGATAGTCCCTGACGAAAATGCTCTCGCCGCGCCCCTCCGAGGACATTTTCGTCAGGGACTATCCGAGATTTCTCAGCGGTCGACGGGGACCGCGGACGTGGTGGTCGTCGGGTGCGAGTGCAGGCCGTGCTTGTCGAACTTCTGGCCGCTGGCCAGACCGCCGACGTAGAACGAGACGAAAGCGATCATCACGCCGGCGATGTCGTCGGCGATGTAGTGCCAGCCGAAGTAGAGGGTGGCGACCGCGGTGATGGCGCAGTTGACCCAGAAAACGATTTTCAGCCAGCGGGCGCGGACGGTGTACTGCACCATCAGGGCGACCAGCAGGGTGATCGCCACGTGCAGGCTCGCGAAGCCGGCGACCGACTGGACCGCGTCCTGGTTGACACCCCAGTAGACGTAGTTGCGGCCGTAGGCCAGCGACTCCATCAGCTGGCTGGCCGGGGTGGGCGGCAGGTCCTCGTAGAGCCAGACGTACTTCAGGCCCGGGCCGAGCGTCGGCAGCGCGTAGTACGACGCGGTGCCGAGCGACCAGGCCAGGCACTGAGAGGTTACGAACCAGTAGCCGTAGGACAGGTTGCGCGACCAGACCAGCCAGCAGGTGACCGCGATCGGCACGAGCGGCAGGAACCACAGGTAGACGAACGACAGCGGCCAGGCCATGAAGCCCTCGCCCAGCAGGCGGTGCAGCAGGATCGCCGGGTCGTGCCCGAACAGCAGTGCGCGGTCGAGCATGTGCAGCTCGCGGTCGTACTTCGTGGTGACGACCGACGGCAGGAACGACTTGAGGTTCCGGTAGCTGACGTAGACGACGTAGAAGCAGATGACGCCGAGCGCGACGAGAGTGAGCCGCTCCCGGTTCCAGTGCTGCCGCCAGCGCTCCTTGACGACCTGCGGCATCAGCTTCGGGTTCAGCCTCGACTTCCACAGCGCCCGCGGCACCAGGTCCAGCGCCAGCGCCGCGCCGAGCAGGATCGGCAGCCGCGCCCACGACGGCCCGAGGAAGCTGCCCTCCGGGTCGAGCAGGCGCTTGTCGTAGACGACCGCCACGATGACCGCCAGGACGCCCATGACGATGGCGTTCCCGACGAGGAGGGTGTAGGCGCGGCGGTACACGCCGGTCAGTGTATTGACCGCGGGCCGTCAGTGACCGGCCGGTGTCACGGCCAGGCGGGAGGCGTCGACCACCAGGGCGACCCGGTCGCCGGCGCCGGGGTGCGTGTCCAGCCGCGCCACCGCGTCGAGCTCGCCGATGCCGTCGACGTCGACCACCAGCCGGATCAGCTCGGGCGTCACCCGGCCGGACACGACCGTTCCCGACAGCGGTCCCCGGTCCGCCACCACCAGCGCCGAGCGGCGTACGGCGACCGCGGGCGCCTCGCGCAGCCCGGCGGCCCGCAGCAGCGCGCCGGCGCGCGGGCCGGACAGGACCCGCGCGTACCCGAGGAACAGCGCGGTCTCCGGGTCCGCGGGCGCCCGCCAGACCTCGGCGATGTCGCCCTGCTGGACGATCCGGCCGTCCCGCATCACCGCGAGCCGGTCGGCGACCGTGAACGCCTCGTCCTGGTCGTGGGTGACCATCAGCGCGGTCGTGCCGGCCGCGCGCAGGATGTCGCGCAGGTCGGTCGCCAGCCGTTCGCGCAGGCCCGCGTCGAGGGCCGAGAGCGGCTCGTCGAGCAGCAGCAGTCGGGGCTGCACCGCCAGCGACCGCGCGAGCGCGACCCGCTGCCGCTCGCCGCCGGACAGCGTCGCGGGCAGCCGGTCCTCGTAGCCCTCGAGGCCCACCAGCGCGAGCAGCTCGCGCACCCGCGCGGCCGCGTTCGGCGTACGCCGCAGCCGCAGTGCGTAGCCGACGTTGCGCGCAACCGTGAGGTGCCCGAACAGCTGCCCGTCCTGGAACATCAGCGCGAATCCGCGCCTGTGGGTCGGGACCCCGGCCAGGTCGTGGCCGTCCCAGGAGATCGACCCGGCCGCGGCCGGCTCCAGCCCGGCGACGGCGCGGAGCAACGTGGACTTGCCGGAGCCGCTCGGGCCGAGCACCGCGAGCACGTGGCCGTCCTCGAGGGCGAGCGAGGCGTCGACGACCGCGGGCGCGCCGTCGTACTCCACGGTGAGGTGGGCGAGGGTGAGCATCAGAACGATCCCACCGAGGGCACCCGGAGCCGCTCGACGAGCAGCATCACCAGCGCGGTCGTGCCGGCGAGGACGACGGACGCGGCGAGGGCCATGCCGTAGTTCATCGCACCCGGGTGGCCGATCAGGTGGTAGATCACGATCGGGAGCGTCGGATGGTCCTCGCGGGCGAGGAACGACGTCGCCCCAAACTCCCCCAGCGACACCGCGAACGCGAACCCGGCCGCGGCGAGCAGCGGCTTCCACATCGCGGGCAGGTCCACGGTCAGGAAGGCGCGCAGCGGCCCGGCGCCGAGGGACGCGGCCGCCTGGCGCTGGCGGTCGTCGACGCCGCCGAGGACGGGCGCCAGGGTGCGGACCACCAGCGGGAGCGCCACCAGGGCCTGGGCGATCGGCACCAGCAGCAGCGAGTCGCGGAAGTCGACCGGGGGTCGGTCGAGGGTGATCAGGAAGCCGAAGCCGAGGGTCACCGCCGACACCCCCAACGGGAGCATGAAGAGGCCGTCCAGCAGGCCCCGGGCCCGCCGCTCGGTCCGGGACCGCGACCGCCGGGTGACGACGACGGCGACCAGCAGGCCGAGCGACAGCGACATCCAGGTCGCGTCGACGGCGGTCCGCAGCGAGGTCACCAGCGCGTCGGTGACCGGCACCAGCAGCGCGCTCCGCGACCCCACGGTGTCGAGCGCACGGTAGTTGGCCAGCCCGTAGCCGTCGCCCACCTGGAGGGACCCGGCGACCAGGGCCGCGACCGGCAGGCCGACGAGCACGACCACGAGCCCGGTCGCGAGCAGCCCGGGCCAGTCCGCACGCGAGACCCGCGGCGGCCGCGCCGTCGAGCGCGCCAGGGTCGGGTCGGGTACGGCGCGCAGCCGGCTGGTCACGACCAGCAGGGACGTGATCGCGACCAGCTGCACGATCGACAGCGCGGCCGCGGCCTGGAGGTCCAGGAGGTTCGTGGTGAGCAGGTAGATCTCGGTCTCGACCGACGAGTACCGCAGCCCGCCGAGGGTGAGCACGACCCCGAACGCGGTCGCGCAGAACAGGAACACCACGCTGGCCGCCGACATGATCGCCGGGCGGAGCATGGGCAGCGTGACCGTCCGGAACACGTGGGCCGGGCTCGCGCCCAGGGCCGCCGCGGCCTCGGCCGGCCGCGGGTCGAGCGACTCCCACGCGGCGCCGACCGCGCGGATCACGACGGCCACGTTGAAGAACACCAGGCCCGCGACGATCGCCGCCGCGGAGCCATCGAGGCCGAGGAACCCCAGCGGCCCGGCCTCGCCGATCAGCTCCCGGAACGCGACGCCGACCACCACGGTCGGCAGCACGAACGGCACCAGCAGCACGGCCCGCAGCACCCGCCGTCCCGGGAACCGGCGGCGGTGCAGCAGGTGCGCGGCCGGCACGCCGAGCAGCAGCGAGAGCGCCGTGCCCGCCGACGCCGACCAGACCGTGAACCAGACGACCCGGTGCACGCGCGGCCGGCCGAGCACCTCGAGCACCGCGGCGGGGTCGAACCTGCCGTCGGTCCAGAAGCCCTCCGAGACCATCCCCAGCACCGGCAGCACGAAGAAGACGCCGAGCACCGCGAGGGGTACGGCGGCCAGCGCGGCCAGCGCGAGGGCTCTCCTCATCCCCGGAGCCTCATCGGGAGGTGACGTCGCTCCACTCGCGCAGCCACTCGTCGCGGTGCGCGCTGATGTCGGCGGGGTCGACGGCGTACGGGTCGGTCGGCTGCTTCGCGAAGCTCGCCCACTCCTTCGGCAGCGGCACCGACGCGTCGACCGGGAACACGTACATGCTGTCGGGCAGCGCGGCCTGCACCTCGGGCGTGAGCAGGAAGTCGACCAGCGCCTCGGCGCCCTGCGGGTTCGCGGCGCCGGCCAGCACGCCGGCGTACTCGACCTGGCGGAAGCAGGTGTCGAGCAGCGCGCTGGTCGTCGACGTCCCGTCGGCGACGGTGAACGCCGGCGAGGAGTCGTAGGACAGCACGATCGGCCGGTCGCCCTTGCCGCCGCCCTGGGTGAAGTCGACCTCGTAGGCCTGCGACCACCCGTCGACGAGCCGGGTCCCGTTCGCCATCAGCCGCGACCAGTAGTCCTGCCACCCGTCCTCGCCGTACGCCGCGACGGTGGTGAGCAGGAACGCCATGCCCGGCGAGCTGGTGGCGGCGCCGGGGGTGACGAACAGGTCCCGGTACCGGGGGTCGGCCAGGTCGTCGAGGGTCTTCGGCGGCGCGAGGTCGTGGCTGGCGAACCAGGTGTCGTCCACGTTGACGCACACGCTCGCGTTGTCGATCGGCGTCAGCTCGTGGTCGTCGTCGCCGGCGAGCCGGTACTGGTCGGCGCCCGCGGGCAGCGACGCGTCGTACGGCGCGAACACGCCCGCGTCGAGGGCCCGGGACGCGAACGTGTTGTCCACCCCGAAGGCGACGTCGCCGAGCGGGTCGTCCTTGGTGAGCACCAGCTTGTTGGTGAGGATGCCCGCGTCGCCGGACCCGCGGACCACCAGGTCGTAGCCGGACTGCTCCTCGAACTTCCGCTGCAGCGGCTTCGGCAGCGAGAACGAGTCGTGCGTGACGAGCACGACGCGGTCGGGCGACGACGCGCCGTCGCTTCCGCCGCCGTCCTCCCCGATCGTCGAGCAGCCCGCCAGGGCCAGGCTCCCGGACACCAGCAGGGCAGGCGCCACCGCCCAGATGCGTCTCAACTCCGACTCCCTTCGCCGGTGCTAACCGGAGCAGGTTCGTAGGGTCTGCGGCCGTTCCGCACTCTCAGCACGTTGCGAGGCGTGCTCCCCTGTCTTGTGGGGTCGAGACTAGCGGAGACGCGTCAGCGGATCCGCTGACGGTGGTCGAGCGAGACGCGCGACCGAGGAACGAGGTCGCGACCGGTGTGTCGAGACCCGGCGCGGAGCGCCACCCTCACCTGGTCAGCGTGACGACGGCGTCCAGGCGGGCCAGCTTCTGCGGGTTGCGGACGACGTAGAGCCCGGTCACCAGCCCGTCCTCGACGACCATCGAGGCGATCGTGTCGAGCTCGCCGTCGACGACCACCCGCAGCGCGGGTGCGCCGTTGACGACCACGACGTCGGCGACCGCGTCGATCCCGGTGGCGACGGCGTCGAGGAAGCGGACCACCTTGTCGCGGCCGAGGATCGGCCGGAGCGCGGCCTTCTTCACACCGCCGCCGTCGGTGATGAGGACGACGTCCGGGGCCAGCACGTCCATCAGGCTCTGGATGTCGCCCGTGGCGACGGCGAGGAGGAAGCCCTGCAGCGCGCGCTCCCGTTCGCTCGGGGTCGGCTCGCCCCGCGGCCGGCGCTCCTCGACGTGCGCCCGCGCCCGGTGCGCGATCTGGCGCACCGCGGCGGGTGTCTTGTCGACGGCGGCGGCGATCTCGTCGTACCCGAAGTCGAAGACCTCGCGCAGCACGAACACCGCGCGCTCGGTCGGCCCGAGCGTCTCCAGGACCGTGAGCATCGCCAGCGAGACGCTGTCGGCGAGCTCGACGTCCTCGGCGACGTCGGGGGTGGTGAGCAGCGGCTCGGGCAGCCACGGCCCGACGTACGACTCGCGCCGGCGGACGTTGCTGCGCATCCGGTTGAGGGCCAGCCGCGTGGCGATGCGGACCAGGTAGGCGCGCTCGTCGCGCACCTCGGACCGGTCCACGTCGGCCCACCGCAGCCACGTCTCCTGCAGCACGTCCTCGGCGTCCGCGGCGGACCCGAGCATCTCGTAGGCGACCGTGAACAGCAGGTTCCGGTGCTCGACGAACACGTCCGTGGCGGTGGCGCTCATGCGGGCCTCACGGCATCCGACGGTACGGCGAGCGGCAGCTCGCACACATCCGAGTATCCCTGGCTCTGCGGGCCGGCGGCGGAGTTGAACCGCGACCGCATGTTCTCGATCGCGACCATCTCGGTGAGCTCGACGACCGCCGGGGCGCCCAGCCGGGCGAGCAGGCTGGCGGTCATCTCGTCGGTGACGGTCATCGGGGTGGTGGACATCGCCTCGGCGTACGCGAGCACCTCGCGCTCCAGCGGCGTGAACACGTCGGACTCGCGCCACCGCGGCACCTCCCGGACCTTCGCCAGGTCGAGGCCGTCGTGGTGGGCCAGGAAGTAGCCGAAGTCGAGGCACCAGCTGCAGCCGATCACGCCGGCGCTCGCGAGCTGCGCGTAGGACTTCAGCGTCGGGTCGAGCTCGCGCCACCTCGCGACCTTGCCCTCGAAGGAGAGCACCGCCTTGAGGAGGGGCTTGTGGTGGAAGTAGACGTAGGCGCCGTCCGGGACCTGGCCGTAGGTGCGGCGGGCGTACGCCGACAGGAACCGGCCGTACAGGCCGGTGATCGGCGCCTTCGGGATGCGGAAGGTGCTGGGCATGGTGACTCCTCGTTCTCGGTCGACGACCACCAGACACCGCTCCCCGCCGATCTGTGACACTCCCTCCATGGACCCCAGCCGTCGGCACCAGCTGCTCGCGTGGGCGGTGCCCCGGCTCCGCGGGAGCAGCGAGCTCGAGAGCGTCGAGGTCGAGCGCGGCCGGCTGCTGGCGGGGCAGGAGCGGGCGACGGGCGGGCTGCCGGTCCGGATGGTGCCCCGCTTCGGGAAGCGGTTCTCCGTGGTCACGGAGGTGCTCAAGGGGGCCGCCGGCGAGTTCCCGTCGTACGTCGTGACGCCGCGCGGCACCGACCCCCGGCGCACGGTCGTCTACCTCCACGGCGGCGGCTACGTGGCGGGCATCGACCCGTTCCACGTGCGCTACCTGGCCCGGCTGGCGACCGCGCTCGGTGCGCGGGTCGTGCTCCCGGACTACCCGCTCGCGCCGGCGCACACCTGGCGCGACTCGCACGACCAGCTGGCCGACCTGACCGAGCGGTGGGCGGCCGACTCCGAGGAGCTGGTGCTCGCCGGCGACTCGGCCGGCGGCGGCTACGCGCTGGCGCTCGCGCTCACCCTGCGCGACCGCGGCGGCCCACAGCCGGGGCGGCTGCTCCTGCACTCCCCCTGGGTCGACCTGACGACGAGCACCCCGGAGACCGCGGCGTTCTCGGCGTCCGACCCGTGGCTGTTCCTCGGCAAGCTGGAGGCGTACGCCGCCTGGTGGGCGGGCTCGGCCGCGGACCTCGGCCGGCCCGAGGTCTCCCCGGCGCTCGCCGACCTGACCGGGCTGCCGCCGGCCCTGATGTTCTGCGGCACCCGCGACACGCTCGTCCCCGGCTGCCGGCTGCTCGCCCGGCGGGCCGCCGAGGCCGGCTGGGACCTCACGTACGTCGAGCGGCCGGGGCTGCTGCACGTGTACCCGTTGCTCCCCCTGATCCCGGAAGCGAGAGACGCATGGCGCCGGACACTGACATTCCTGAGCTGAAGATCGTCGGGATGCCGTTCGCGGGCCTGGACGCCGAGACCCTGTACGCGATCTGCCAGGTCCGGCAGGCCGTCTTCGTCGTCGAGCAGGAGTGCCCCTACCCGGACCTCGACGGCCGGGATCTCGAGCCGGGGACCCAGCACGTGACGGCGCTGCTCGACGACGTGATCGTCGGCTACGCCCGGGTGCTCGACGACGGTGACGTCTGGCGGATCGGGCGCGTCCTCCTGACCCCGCCTGCCCGCGGGAAGGGACTGGCGGACCCGCTGATGCAGGCGTCGCTCGGGCTCGCCCAGGGCCGCGACGTCGTCCTCGATGCCCAGACCCCGCTGGTGGACTGGTACGCGACATTCGGGTTCCAGGTCGACGGGCCGGAGTTCCTCGAGGACGGGATCCCGCACACCCCGATGCGACTCAGTCGAGGGTGTCGGGCAGTGTCTTGATTCAAAATGAATCACGGTCTACCCTTTCTCCAGAGGAGAAGGACATGAGCACTCACATTGAACGAAACGCACAATCGCTGGACCCGGCCGAAGCCACCAAGCTCAAGGCCTGGCTATCCCACTGCTCCGCGTTCAGCCACGATGAGCGGCTGGCTCCACTCACGCTCCTTCTGAGCCACAAGGTCTCCGAGGCTCGCTGGAGCCGACCTGGCGAGGTGCCGTTGACCGCTCGCTGGCTCCTGACAATCGCAGACAGCGTCACCGGGTCGCGTCAAAGCAGGGACTACCTGTGCGGAGCAGTCTTTGATCACGTGTGTGACAGCGTGACCTCCGATCATGACGTCACCGAGCAGATGCAGGTGGATCCCCGCACCCGCCTGCGCGCAGCCAGGGCGTGGTCGGAGCTGACGGAGCTGGAGCAAACCCGATCCGCCTTACTCGCTACAGAAGACGGCATGGCACAGCGAGAGATCGCTCGCCTTCTCGGCGTTTCGCAGACTGAAGTACACCGGATGCTTCGCCGTGCTCGCACGGTCAGCCGCGATTGGTTTGCGACAACGCCGCGCGAACTGATCCTCGAATACAACGCAGGGATCATCTCGCGGGGCATGCTTGTCGGCCGCCTAGGCGGAGTTGCCGAGGGCGCCGGTGGTCCAGGAGAACTCGATGACGGTTATAAGCCCGACAGCTGGGACGAGGTCCGTGATGCATATCTGGACGGGCTGCTGACCGAAGAGGAGTACGAAGAGCTGCGCGCGAAGTCATCCCAGCGACGGGACTCCGAGGGTCGCCATGCGGTTTCAGAAACCGGGCAAACGGAGGACCAAGTGCGGGCAGCGCAATGAGTGATGCAGTTCGCGCTCGCGTCGCGGCGGAACTCGAGGAACTCTCGGCGCCTGGACATGAGTTGCACTCCGAGTCGCCCCGCAGCACCTGGGTCACGTATGGAGACACCGTTGCGCGACTTCGAACCTGGGAGGAACTCATCGAGGAGTTCACTAGTCTTCAGGAAGGGATCACCACAGACGGTCGCATTGCCATCGTGACAGCCGGACCACCCGGCTCAGGGAAGTCCACGACCACCACTGCAATCCTGGAAGCCGGAGACAACCCGACGTCGTACCGCCGGATCGACCCAGATGTCATCAAGGACCTGCTGCTCGACCGTGCAATCAAGGACGGCCTCTACGAACCCCTGCTGCAAAAGCGACTGTCTGACGGACTACCGATCATGCCGAGAGAGCTCTCGGGCCTCGTCCACGAGGAGTCCACGCGGCTTGCCCGCGAGATCAGGCGCCGGTGCATGCGCAAGGGAGAGAATGTAGTTGTCGAGGGGACATTGTCGTGGCCCGACATGATCGATGTGCATCTCCGGGAGTTGACCGAAGCGGGCTACGACGCGCTACACGTGGTGTCGGTCGAGGTACCGAAGGCCGTTGCTGCTGAGCGTGTGATGGACCGCTGGTGGGCTGGGCGAAATGACCTCGCTGACAGCCTTGGCGGACGCTTCGTACCCATCGCCGTCATCGATGGCTGCTGGGACGAAGACGGAGACCCGTCCCGGTGTGATCTAAACGCCCGAGAACTTTTCCGTCGCGCCCGACGCCAAGAAGGACTCGTGGTGACGCTCACAACCTCACAGGACGACCTCGGCGAAGCAAATCAGCCTGGCACGGACATCCGAGACCGAGCCTTGCGAGCAATGGAAAGCGACTAAGCCGTGCCAGAGGCGCTCAGTCGCTGACGACCGCCGCGTAAGCGATCCCGTCCGCGGTGTCGGTCGCGGTCGCGCGGCCCTGCGCAACCAGGAGGTCGAGGTGCGCCTTGGTCTCCATCGACGCCATGCCCTGCGCGAACAGGTCGAGCTCGCCGTACTCGTGCTCGTGGCGGGTCCAGGGCAGCCGGTGCGCGACCTCGTGGCCGGTCCTGGCCCCGTCGGCGAGGGCGGCGAGGCTGAGCTCGAGCCGGTGCTCGTGGTGGACCAGCAGCTCGTCGACGCGCGCATGGGACGACGGCGCCACCGGGCCGTGGGCAGGGAGGACCTGCAGGTCCGGCAGCGCGCGGACCTTGGCCAGCGAGGCCATGAAGTCGCCGAGCGGGTCGGCCGCCGGCGGGACCGTGAACCCGATCGACGGGGTGATCGTCGGCAGCACGTGGTCACCGGCGAACAGCAGGCCCGCGGCCTGCTCGGCGTACACGAAGTGTCCGGGGGTGTGGCCGGGCGTGTGGACGGCGTCGAGGGTCCGGGCGCCGACGGCGAGCTGCCGGTCGCCGGACAGCCAGGCGTCGGGGTACTGCCACCACGCCGGGTCCGGCAGCTCGGTCGCTCCGGCCGCCCAGAGGTCGGCGATCTCGTGCGCCCCCGCGGTGCGGAGCACCTCGAGGAACGGGTTGCGGTCCAGCTCGACCTCGCCGTTGAGCAGGTCGAGGGCGGGCTTCTCGCCGAGCCCGAGCACGACCTCGGCGCCGTACTCGTGGCCGAGCACGGTCGCGAGCGTGAAGTGGTCGCGGTGGATGTGCGTGACCAGGAACCGCCGGATGTCGCCGAAGCCGTAGCCGATGTCGCGCAGGCAGCGCTCCAGCAGGTCGCGGGCGACCTCGATCGACCAGCCGCCGTCGATGAGCGTGAGGCCCTCGTCGGTCTCGATCGCGTAGACGTTGACGGCCCGCAGGCCGTCCATCGGCAGCGGCAACGGGATCCGGTGGATCCCGTCGGCGACCCGCCAGGCGCCCTCCTTGCTCCAGTGCTCGCCGGAGTCCGGGGAGACGGCGTACGCCGTGGGGGTGCTCGGGCTGGTCACGCGTGGACCCTACGGGGCCACGTCGGGGAACCCGAGGTCCAGGGTGGGCTGCTGGATGCCGCCGTCGATCTCGAGGAGCTTGCCGGTGACGTACTGCCCCGCCGGTGAGGCGAGGTAGAGGACGCCGGCGGCGATGTCCTCGGGCTCGCCGACGCGGCCCAGGGGCGTCTTGGTCTCGAGCTGGCTCATCAGCTCGGGCTGGCCGGCGACGTACTCCAGCGCGCTGGTCATGATCGACCCGACGTAGATCCCGTTGACGCGGATCCGCGGCGCGAGGTCCTGCGCGGCCATCCTCGTCCAGTGCGCGAGCGCGGCCTTGGCGGTGCCGTAGGCGATGAAGCCGCGGTCCGCCGTGCGCCCCATCATCGAGCTGATCGTGACGACGCTCTTCTGCTTGTCCGAGTCCTTCAGCATCAGCGGCACGGCGGCGCGGGTCAGGGCGTGCGCCGTGGTCACGTTGAAGCTGAAGGCCTCGTTGAGGAACTCGTTGCTGGTCTTGAGGAACTCGGTGGGGAACGTGCCGCCGACGTTGTTGACGACCGTGTCGAGCCGGCCGAACTCGTCGTACGCCGCCTGCGCCAGGCCGGCGACGGCGTCCAGGTCGCTGAGGTCTGCGGGCACCACGAGGCAGCGGCGGCCGGTCGCGCGGACCTGCTCGGCGACCCGCTCCAGCTGCCGCTCGGTGCGCGCGGAGATGAGGACGTCGGCGCCGGCCTCGGCGAGCGCGACGGCGGTGGCGGCGCCCAGGCCGCGGCCGGCGCCGGTCACGATCGCGACCTGGTCGGTGATCGCGAAGCGGTCGAGGATCGTCATGCCGAAGCCACCAGGCCCTTCCCGGTGACGAGCGGGAGGTCGAGGGCGGTGACGAGGCCGCCCGGCGACGCGACGACGGCGGGGACGGCGTTCACGAGCCGCTGGGCGGTGACGATCATCCCGCTCACGTTGTGGTCGCCGTGCTCGCCGTGGTGGACGAAGTCGCACTGCATGAACGGCTCCCCCTTGATCACCACGCGGTAGCAGCCGTCGCCCTCGGGCGGCGTCGGCCACTCGGGAACCTGGTCCGGAGCGGTGCGGGTGATGTGGTCGAGCACGACGCGCGGGACGCCGTCCACCTTGCCGATCACCTGGAACCGGACCGCGCCCATGGTCCCGGCCGGCACGTCACCGGAGACGCTCGGGGTGTCCACCTCGGCGGGCCGGCGGTCGACCTCCTCGGTCAGCGGCTCGTCGAGGGTGATGCCGAGCCCGGCGGCGAGCTGCCGGACCACGCTGCCCCAGGCGATCGAGAGGATGCCGGGCGCGAAGAGGAAGCCGGGCTGGTCCATCGGCTTGCCGAAGCCGAACAGGTCGTTCATGACGACGGGCTGGTAGTAGGTCGAGTAGTCGCAGATCTCCATGACCCGCACCTCGTCGATGCGCCGGCTCAGGCTGGTCAGGGTCAGCGGCAGCACGTCGTTCGCGAAGCCCGGGTCGATGCCGTTGACGTGCAGGCTGGCCCCGGTGCGCTCGCCCGCCTTGGTGATCCGCTCCATCAGCTCCGGCGGCAGGATCTTCTCGGGCCACTGGAGCAGCACCGGGCCGGACGAGGTGACGTTGACGCCGGCCTCGAGGAAGTCGACGAGGTCCTCGATCGCCTCGAACACCCGGTCGTCGGTCATCGCCGTGTGCACGATGGCGTCGGGCTTCATGTCCAGGAGCGCCTGCTCGTCGGTGGTCGCCAGGACGCCGAGCTCGCGGCCCAGATCGGCGAGCTCCCCGGCGTCCCGGCCCTCCTTGGCGGGACTGGAGACCCACACCCCGACCAGCTCGAGGTCCGGGTGCGCGTCGACGCCGGCGATCGCGTGCCGCCCGACGGTCCCCGTGGACCAGACGACGACTCTCAGCGGTCGGGTCAGTGGTTCAGCCATGCCCGGCAATCTAGAACATGTTCTAGTTGGCTGGGAAGTGCCGGTTCCGGCTGTTGGCAGCCAGAACCCGCACGACACGCCGGCGCGGCTCGGCGTGTCGTGCGGGTTTCGGCTGTCAACAGCCGGACCCCGCGGCCTCGGCGACCACCGGGCAGCGGGTGCCGGAGTAGATGGTCGGCATGCAGCGGTTGCAGTGGATGCAGACGCCCGCGTCGGCGCGGCCGGCGGCGAGCCGGTCGACCAGGTCCGGCTCGCGGAGCAGCGCGCGGCCCATCGCGACGAACTCGAAGCCGTCGGCCATCGCCTGCTCCATCGTGTCGCGGCGGTTGATCCCGCCCAGCAGCATCAGCGGCATCGACAGCGAGGACCGGAAGCGCAGCGCCTTCTCGCGGAAGTACGCCTCCTCGAACGGGTAGGCCTTGAGGAAGCTCCTCCCCACCGGCGTCCTCATCCCGGCCCGCACGACGAGCGGCATGCTGCGCGCGAACTCCGCGACCGGCGTCCCGCCGCGGAACAGGTACATGGGGTTCATCAGCGACGAGCCGCCGCTGAGCTGCAGCGCGTCGAGACAGCCGTCGGCCTCCAGCAGCTGGGCGTAGGCCAGCCCCTCGTCGGTCGTGACGCCGCCCTTGAACCCGTCCGACAGCGACACCTTCGCGGTGACCGCCACCTCCGAGCCGACCTCGTCGCGGACGGCGCGCGCGACCTGCCGTCCGAGCCGCGCGCGGTTCTCCAGCGAGCCGCCCCACGAGTCCTTGCGGCGGTTGAGGCCGGGCGCGAGGAACGACGAGATCAGGTAGCTGTGCGCCATGTGCAGCTCGAGGACGTCGAACCCGGCGCGGACGAGCAGCCGCGCGGCGGCGACGTACGCCCTCGTGACGCGGGTCAGGTCCGCCTCGGTGGCGGACCGGATCATCTGCATCGACAGGGGCGAGGGCATGCGCGACGCGCCGATCGCCTTGACCCCGTTGGAGCGGCCGTTGGCGACCGGACCGGCGTGGCCGACCTGGCCAGCGATCGCGGCACCGGTCCCGTGGACGGCGTCGGTGAGCCGCCGCAGGCCGGCGAGCGAGTGCTCCCCGACGACGATCTGCTCGCGGTGGGTGCGCCCCTCGGGGGCGACCGCCAGGTAGGCGACCGTGGTCAGCCCGACCCCGCCGCGGCCCACCACGGCGTGGTACTCGATCAGCTCGTCGGTGACCTGCCCCTCGGGCGTGCGGCCCTCGAAGGTGGCCGCCTTGACGGTGCGGTTGCGGAGCCGGACCGGCCCCAGGGCGGCGGGGGCGAAGGGATCGGAGGTCACACCTCGGAATCTAGAACACGTTCTTCTTTCGGGACAGCCCGCTGCCGGCGCAGCCACAACAGGCCGGCGATCGGGAGGACGGCCGGGACGAACCCGTAGCCGATCCCGTAGTCGGACCACACCGACGCGTCGGGGAACCAGCCGGGCTCGGCGATCGAGAGCGTGCCGACAGTCAGCACGCCCGCGAGCTCGACCCACAGCATCACGCTGGCGAAGCCGGTCCGGCCGGCCGACGCCTCCCGGATCGCGTACCACCCGAGCGCGTAGGTCACCGCGGCCGCGAGCGAGAGCCAGTACGCGACCGGCGCTTCGTCGTACTGCGTGGTCAGCTGCACGAGCGCGCGGGCGCCGGCGGCCAGGGTGAACAGCGCGTAGAAGGCGAGCAGGACCTTGTGCGGCCCCGAGCGTGCGGTCATGCCGTCATCTCCAGCCGTACGGCGATCACGCCGATCGCGGCCGCCGCGACGGCGACGACCGCGGACGACCAGACGGCGCGGTCGCCCTCGATCGACTTCATCGCGATCGGCAGCACGCAGATCGACGCGAACAGGTAGCCCACGTAGGTGGACGTCGAGGCCGGGTGGTCGTCGCCGACCAGCGGGCCGAGGCCGGCCAGCGCGCGGACCACGAGGAGCAGCTCGAGCATCTACACCATCTGGTCGAGCCACCGGGGCCGCTCCCGGCGGCGCACCGCCACGACGAGCGCGAGGATCGCGACGAGGACGGCGTACCCGACCACGATGTAGGTGACCTGGGTGGACACGCTGGGCATGGGAGCATCATCGGCCATGGATCCCGACGCCCTGGCGGCCACCCTCCGCGCCGCGGGGTGCGTCTTCGCCGAGGAGGAGGCCGCGCTGCTGCTCCGCGAGGCGCCGGACCGGGCGGCACTCGACGCGATGGTGGCCCGCCGCGTGGCCGGGGAGCCGCTCGAGCAGGTGGTCGGGTTCGCGGAGTTCTGCGGCCTGCGGATCGCGGTCGAGCCGGGCGTCTTCGTCCCGCGGCAGCGGTCCGCGGCCCTGGTCCGCCGCGCCGCGCGCGGCCTGCGGGCCGGGGACGTCGTCGTCGACCTGTGCTGCGGGACGGGCGCCCTGGGCGCCGCGGTGGCGGCCGCCGTCCCGGGCGTCGAGGTGCACGCCGCCGACGTCGACCCGGCCGCCGTGGCGTGCGCCCGCCGCAACCTGCCGCGGGTGCACCACGGCGACCTCTACGACGCCCTGCCGCGCGACCTGCGCGGGCGCGTGGCGGTGGTGGTCGCGAACGCGCCGTACGTGCCGACCGGGGCGATCGCCACGATGCCGCCCGAGGCCCGCGACCACGAGCACCGGGTGGCGCTGGACGGCGGCACCGACGGGCTCGACGTGCAGCGGCGGGTGATCGCCGGCGCGCGGGACTGGCTGGCGCCCGGCGGGCGGGTGCTCGTCGAGTCGAGCGAACGCCAGGCCCCGGTCAGCGCGGCGCTGATGGCGGCGGCCGGGCTGACCCCCGACATCGACGGTCAGGTGGTCACCGGGACCAGGAGCTGACGGTCTGCGGCATCGGCACGGTCGGCCGGCCGACCAGCCGCGCCAGGTCCCCGGTGGTGACCGCGAGCAGCCCCTCGGCGGCGTTCTGGTCGAGCGCGACCACGAACCCCGCCGTGCCCTCGTCGAGGCCCGCGCCCAGGAGCACGTCACGGTGCTGCTCCGACGTCAGCCGCTGGTAGGCGACCTCGCGGCCGAGGGCCGCCGCGAAGGCCTCGGCGAGCTCGTCGAAGGACCAGGCGACGTCGCCGGACAGCTCGTAGACGGCGTTCTCGTGGCCCGGCTCGGCCAGCACGACGGCGGCCGCCTCGGCGTAGTCGGCGCGCGGCGCGCTGGCGATCCGCCCGTCACCCGCGCTGCCCGCCACGACGCCGGTCGCGGCAGCCTGCTCGAAGGTGGGCAGGTAGTTCTCGGTGTACCAGCCGTTGCGCAGGAACGTGAACGGCACGCCGCTCTCCCGGATCACCCGCTCGGTGGCGGCGTGCTCGGGCGCGAGCACCAGCGCGGTGTCGTCGGCCGCGGGCGCACTGGTGTAGACGATCCGGGCCGCGCCGGCGCGCTGCGCGAGGCCGATGACAGCGGCGTGCTGGTCGACGCGCCGGCCGACCTCGCTGCCCGACACGAGCAGCACGACGTCGCCCGCGGCCAGCCACGGCACGTCCTGCGGGACGTCGTCGAAGTCGAGCCGCTCCACGCGAACGCCCCGCTCCCCCAGGTCCGCGAGCCGCTCCACCGACCGCCCGGTGGCGACGACCTCGGCGGGGTCGACCCCGCGGTCCAGCAGCGACTCCACGACCAGGCGGCCCAGGTGGCCGGTGGCTCCGGTGACGACGATCGACATGACTTCCTCCAGTGCGTTCGGTGTTCGGGACACCCGCAGGAACCGATCGCCCCCGGTACACCTTCCCGATCGGCGGTACCCACTTTGAAGTGGGGTACCCACCTCGAGGTGGGTACCCTGGCGGCATGAGCCACGTCCGCGACCTCCAGATCGACACCGGTTGCCCGGACACGCGCGCGCTGGTCGAGCACGTGACCAGCAAGTGGGGCGTGCTGGTGCTGCTCGCGCTGGACCACCGCACGCTGCGTTGGAGCGAGCTCAAGCGCGAGATCGCCGGCGTCAGCGAGAAGATGCTGATCCAGACCCTGCAGACCCTCGAGGCCGACCGTCTGGTGCGCCGTGACGCGCTGCCCGTCGTACCCCCGCACGTGGAGTACTCCCTCACCGACGACGGGCACCGCGCCGTCGAGCTGCTCGCCCCGCTCGTCCAGTGGGCGCAGCACCAGGTGCGGAGCTGACCGGCCCTCGCTCTAGGACAGGCGGAGCCGGGCGAGCAGCGCGTTGTGGTCGCTGTTGAACCCGCCGACCACCCACTGCCCGACGAAGGACATCCGCCCGTCGGCGTACGCCTTCCGGTCCGCCCACACGTAGTCGATGTTGCGCCCGTTCTCGGGGAACGTCGGCGCCACCTTCATCCCGAGCTCCATGTACGACGAGACCGCGGTCGGCCCGAGCACGCGCCGCGGGCCGCCCACGGGGCGGTGGGCCGCGTCGGCGCGCGCGTCGAAGTTGAAGTCCCCGGTGCCGACGACCCACCGGCCCGGCACGGTCCGCCAGATGCCGGCGATCCGGTCCAGCTGGTTGCGCGCGCGGTAGGCGTTGATCGTCGGCGTCCAGCGGCCGGGGCGGGACAGGTCCTCGATCTTCTGCGGCAGGTGCGCGTTCACGACCGTGAGCAGCCGGTCGGTGTCGCGGTGGCGGAGCGTGACGGTGGCGACCATCCGGTTGCCGAACGGGTAGCGGCCCTCGCGGTAGCCGACCCCGCGCGCCACCTGGCGCTGCCGCGCCGACACGAGCTGGAACTCCGAGGCGCGCCACGAGACGGCGAGCTCCGAGCTCTTCCTCCCGAACGGGAAGGTCCGGGTCTGCCAGCCGGGCAGGTGGTGGAGGACCCCGGTGAACCGGTCCGCCTCCTGCCAGCCGACCACGTCGACGCCGGCGCGCCGGGTGAGCCGCAGCGCGTCCTGCCGGGCGTGCGCGGCCGAGAGCTTGCGGAACATGTTGAAGCTGGCGACCCCGACGTACGCCGGCTTGAGGCGCACGGGCGCGACCCCGCGCGACGCCTGGCCGCCCTGGCTGCCGGCGATCCGCTGCGGGCGGACCGTGTGCGGCTCGACGGAGCGCGGCGACGTGGTGGTGACCGCCGCGGTCGAGATCTGCGCCGGCGGTGCGGGGTCGTCGTCGACGAACGGCGTCACCAGCAGCGCGGCCACCGTCGCGACCAGCAGCAGCGGCGGCGGCCCGGCCCAGCGGTGGGTCCTGCGCAGGGGTCGCTCACGGTCGTGGCGGCGCCCCGGACGGACCCGTCGGACCACGCTGCTTCCCCTCAGCTCGCTTCGGCAGGTCCGATCACGCTAGTCCCAGGGGTATCTCCCGCCCCGCAGGTCACGCGAGTGTCGCGGCTCCCTTTTCTGGAGCCGGGCCCTTCGAGGCCGCGACCGCGAGCCGGTCCACGAAGTCGTTCATGGCGTGGCCGGAGTGGCCCTTGACCCAGGTGAACGCCACGTCCCCGCGCTCGACGAACAACGAGATCAGCGGCTCCCAGAGATCGCGGTTGGCGACCGGCTTGCGGGCCGAGTTCACCCAGCCGCGGTCCAGCCAGCCGCGCCACCACAGGTCGCGGAAGCAGTTCACGACGTACGTGGAGTCGCTGACCACGAGCAGCGGGCCGTCGAGGGAGCGGACCGCCTCGAGCGCGGCGCGGATCTCCATCCGCTGGTTGGTCGAGGCGTCCTCGCGGCCGGACGCGTGGACGCTGGTGTCGAGCGCCCAGGCCCAGCCACCGGGGCCGGGGTTGCCGGCGCAGGCGCCGTCGGTGAAGACCTCCCGGGCACCGGGCGGGACGGGCATGGGCGGGCGCGACGGGCGAGCGGGGCGGGGCACGGGAGCACCCTCGCACACGGGGTGGGCGGCACCTGGCGTGGGCAGTACCGTCCGGGGCATGACACCGCTGGCCCTGCTCGGCACCTGGGAGCTCAGCCGGGTGGTCGACGACCGGCGGACCGGCGAGCGGCGGGACGTGCACGGCACGGCCACGCTGGAGCTGGAGTCGCCGGGCCGGGTGCGGTGGGCCGAGGAGGGCACGATGACCTGGGCCGGGCACGAGGTGCCGGTGTTCCGCACCCTGTTCGTGGTCCTGTCAGGCGACGCGTGGTTCGTGGAGTTCGAGGACGGCCGACCCTTCCACCCGTGGGCGGTCGGCGAGCGGGTCCGGCACCCCTGCGCCGCCGACCTCTACACCGGGCTCATCCGGCTCGACCAGGATCCGGTCGAGCGGTGGACGGTCGAGTGGCGGGCGACCGGGCCGGAGAAGGACTACGTGATGTCCACGGTCCTGTCCGGGCGCCGGCCGGCCCGCCACCCGGCCCACCACTCGGGTTGACGGCCGCACGACGGCTCAGGCGGCGCGACGGCCGGCGGCGGCCGGGTGCGCGGCCGACAGGGTGACGACGCGACCGGCGGGGCGGCGCGCGTCGGCGACGAGCACGGCGAGGGCGACGAGGGCCATCGCGATCGCGACGCCGGCGACGACGAAGAAGGCGATGACGGCGGGCTGCAGAGTGGTGAGGTCCATGGTGATTTCTCCTGGGGGTGATCGGTCCGGGTCGTCCCGGTCAGCACACGCTCCCACGGGGCTCTTGGAGGCCACTGGGAGCGCACTCGATGTCGACTTGGGGCGCCCCGAACCGTCGCTAACTAGAACGTGTTCCACTACAGTCCCGTGCATGGGCAGGTTCTCGCGCGCGGAGCTCGAGCAGGCGTTCCAGCACTACCAGGACGAGGTCGACCGGATCGCCGGGTCGGGCGACTGGGCCCGGTTCGCGGACCTGTTCGCCGAGGACGCGACGTACCGGGAGCACGCGTACGGCGACTTCACCGGCCGCGAGGAGATCCGGCAGTGGATCGTGCGGACGATGACGACGTTCCCGGGCAGCGAGATGCCGCGGTTCCCGATGGAGTGGCACGTCGTCGACGAGGACCGCGACCGGGTCGTCTGCGAGGTCTGGAACGACCTGGTCGACCCCGGCGACGGGCAGCGGCACGGCGCCAGCAACATCACGATCCTCACGTACGCCGGCGACGGGCTGTGGTCGCGCGAGGAGGACGTCTACAACCCGGCGACGTTCCTGCGCGCGACGCGCCGGTGGGCGCGGGTCGCCGACGAGCACGGCCGGCTCTCCGACGAGGGCCGGACCTGGCTGGCGGCGTTCGGCGGCTGACCGGCGGCGCGGGACGCACGGGTCGTGTGCCCCACGACGCGCCATAGCGCGTTCTCAGGCACACGACCCGAAGATCGCGCGGCCGCCACCACGCCCACCTCGCCGGGCGACCCGGCCGACGGTCAGCGAGCCGCGCGCCGGTACTGCACCGGCCAGAGGTCGGTGCCGGTCTCGCCGAGCTCGTCCGCCGCCCGCAGCGGCCAGTGCGGCTCGCGGAGCAGCTCGCGGGCGAGCAGCACGACGTCCGCGGATCCCTCGGCGAGGATCTCCTCGGCCTGCTTGGGCTCGGTGATCATGCCGACCGCGCCGGTGGGGAGGCCGGCCTCGCTGCGGACCCGGGCCGCGAACGGCACCTGGTAGCCGGCCTCGACCGGGATCTCGGCGAGCACGTTGCCACCGGTCGAGGTGTCGACGAGATCGACGCCCTCGTCGCGCAGGAGGCCGGCCAGCCGCACGGTGTCGTCGGCGCTCCAGCCGCCGTCCACCCAGTCGGTCGCCGAGACCCGCAGCACGAGCGGCACGCCCGCCGGCACCCGCCCGCGGACCTCGCGCACGACCTCGAGCACGAGTCGGACCCGGTTGTCGAAGGAGCCGCCGTACTCGTCGTCGCGGTGGTTCGACAGCGGCGAGAGGAACTCGTGCAGCAGGTAGCCGTGCGCGGCGTGCAGCTCGAGGACGTCGAAGCCGGCGGCGAGCGCGCGCTCGGCGGCGTCGCCGAACGCCGTCACGACCCGCTCGATGCCGGCGCGGTCGAGCGGCTCCGGGTCCGGGCGCAGCCCGGGGAACGGGTCCGCCGACGGAGCGGCCGGCCGCCAGCCGCCGTCGGCGTCCGCCACGCCGCCGCGCTCGCCGGTGAAGCCCGAGTACGTCGACGCCTTGCGGCCGGCGTGCGCGAGCTGGATCCCGGCGACGGCGCCCTGGCTGTGCACGAAGTCGACGATGCGCGCCCATGCCGCCTGCTGCTCGTCGTTCCAGATGCCGGTGTCCTCGGGGGTGATCCGCCCCTCGGGCACGACCGCGGTGGCCTCGGTGAAGACCAGGCCGGCACCGCCCCGGGCGAACGACCCGAGGTGCACCAGGTGCCAGTCGTCCGGCATCCCGTCGATCGCGGAGTACTGGCACATCGGGGAGACCCAGACCCGGTTGCGGGCGGTGACGTCGCGGAGGGTGATCGGCGAGAAGAGGAGGCTCACGCAGGGGCCAACCCCGGCGACGCCACGCGGATTCCCCCACGTGACCGGCGCCACCGGCCGAGACGGTCAGCGGCCGATCGAGCACCAGACGGTCTTGCCGGTCGCGGTGCGGTGCGTGCCCCACTCGCGGCTCAGCGCCTCGACGATGTTCAGGCCGCGCCCGCGCTCGTCGTCGTCCTCGGGGCGACGCCGCCGCGGCCGGAGCAGCGCCCGGTCCTGCACCTCCAGGACCAGGTGGTCACCGAGCGCACGCAGCCGGAGGTCGACCGGCGGGCGGGCGTGGACGAGGGCGTTGGTGACCAGCTCGCTGGTGGCCAGCACCACGTCGTCGACGGTCTCGCCCGCGACCTGCCACCGGCCGAGCTGCTCGGCGACCGTGCGCCGCGCCTCCCGCGGGGCCGTCGCCGCGTCGCTCAGCCTGACCTCGAAGAGCTGACCCTCGGTGGGTGCGACGCGGGCGGTGACCACCGCGACGTCGTCGTCGGCGTCCGCGCCGACCAGCGCCTCGACCAGGGTGGTCGGCAGCTCGGCCAGCGGTACGTCGCGACGCTCGTCGACCAGCCCCACCAGGGTGTCGATCCCGTCCTGGATGTCGCGCCCGCGGCGCTCGACCAGGCCGTCGGTGTAGAGCACCACGACGTCCCCGTCGTCGACCGCCGTCGTGGCCGGCTCGCTCCCGAAGTAGCCGGCCCCGAGCGGCGGCCCGGTCCCGTCGGGCCCCTCGGCGACGTCCGCCCCGCCGCTCGCCCGCCGCACGAGCGGGGGCAGGTGTCCGGCGTTCGCGTAGGTGAGGGTCTGCTCGGCCGCGTCGTGCACGGCGTAGATGCAGGTGACGATCTGGTCGCCCGCGAGGTCCTGGACCAGGGTGTCGAGGTGCTCCAGCACCTCGACCGGGCTGAGGTCCAGGGTCGCGTACGCCCGTACGGCCGACTTCAGCTGCCCCATCACGGCCGCGGCCCGCACGCCCCGGCCCATGACGTCGCCCACGACCAGCGCCGTGCGGCCGGCCCCGAGGTCGATGACGTCGTACCAGTCGCCGCCGACCTGGGTGCCCTCGACGCCGGCGCGGTAGACGGCGGCCACCTCCAGCTGGTCGACGTCGAACCGGCTGGCCGGCAGCAGGCTCGCCTGGAGCTCCTCGGCGATCTGGCGCTCCCGGACCGCCGCCTCGCGCTCGGCCTGGGCGGCGATCAGCCGCTGCTGGGTGGCGCGCTGGTCGGTGACGTCCTGGACGGAGCCGCGCAGGATGCGTCCGCCCTGCGGGCGGGTGAGCACGACCTCGCCGCGGGCCTCGAAGAGCCGCTCCTGCCCCGACGGGAGCACGACGCGGGTCTCGAACGAGAGGCGCTGTCCGGCGGGCGCCTCGCTCAGCCGGGCCCCCACCATCGCCTGGTCGTCGGGGTGCACCCGCGAGCGGATCGCCCCGGAGGCGCCGAGCTCGTCCAGCTCGTGGCGGGTGATCTCGAGCAGCTCGAGCAGGGCCCGCGAGGCGACGACGGTGTCGTGGTCGAGGTCGATCTCCCAGCTGCCGACCCGCGCCAGCTGCTGGGCCTGGTCGAGGAGCGCCTCGCTGCGCTCGAGCGCCTCGCGCACCCGCTGCTCGCGGTCGAGGGCGAGCGTCACCCGCACGCGAGCCATCAGCTCGCGCCCGGAGAACGGCTTGACCAGGTAGTCGTCGGCGCCGGCCTCCAGGCCCTCGATCATGCCCTCCTCGCCGGCACGCGCCGACAGCATGATGACCGGGATGGCCGTGAGGACCGGGTCGGCCTGCATCCGCTCCAGGAGCCCGAACCCGTCCAGGCGCGGCATCATCACGTCGGTGATGACCAGGTCGGGGCGGGTCTCCTCCATGCGCCGGAGCGCCTCCAGGCCGTCGGCGGCGACGTCGACGGTCCAGTGGCGGCCGATGGTGTCCGCGATGTAGGCCCGCATGTCGGCGTTGTCGTCGACGACCAGCACGCGAGCGCGCGAGGGGTCGGCCGCCGGCGCGGGGATCGGCTCCTCGGGGCTGTCGGGCACCTCGTCGCTCGGCAACCAGCTGAGCGCCTGGGCCACCAACTGGCGCGCGGGTCCCTCGCCGAGCTCGCGCACGACCGTGTCGTCGTGCACCTGGTCCGCCGGCAGGTGGTCGCGACCGACCGGCAGCGTGATCGTGAACGTCGAGCCCTCGCCCAGGCGACTGTCGACCTCGATGCGGCCGCCGTGGAGGGCCACCAGCTCGGCAACGAGCGCGAGGCCGATGCCCGAGCCCTCGTGGGTGCGGGACCGCGCGCCGGCGACCCGGTGGAAGCGCTCGAACAGGTGCGGCATCTCGGCGTCCGGGATCCCGGTGCCGGTGTCGGTGACGGCCAGCACGACCTCGCCGTCCCGCTCGTCGAGCGTGAGCCGGACCGCCCCCTCGAAGGTGAACTTGAAGGCGTTGGAGAGCAGGTTCAGCACGACCTTCGCCCACTGGTCGTGGTCGACCCACGCCCAGACCGGGCTGTCGCACGCCACCTCGAGCCGCAGGCCCGCGCTGTCGGCCGCCGCCTGGAACATGGCGGCGAGCTCACCGGTGAGGGCGCAGAGGTCGGTACGACGGAACTCCGACGTCGCCCGGCCGGACTCGAGCCGCGAGAAGTCCAGGAGCGTGTTGACCAGCTGCAGCATCCGCTGGCCGTTGCGCACGATCGTCGCCAGCCGCTCGCGCTGGTGCGCGGGCAACGGCTCGTCCTCGCTCGCCAGCGCGTCCTCGGCGGGCGCCAGCAGCAGCGTCAGCGGCGTACGCAGCTCGTGGCTGACGTTGGCGAAGAAGTCGGTCTTGGCCTGGTCGAGCCGGGCGAGGGTCTCGGCCCGCTGCTTCTCGGCCTCGATGGCACGGGAGTCCGAGATCGCTGCCGATAGGTGCGCGGCCACGAGCGTGATGAAGTCGCGGTACGGCTCGTCGAGCGGGCGGTGCGGGTTGAGCCCCACGAGGAGGAAGCCGTACGGGTGCTCCTGGGCCGGCTGCACGAGCGGAGCCAGCAGCGCCCGCTCCGGCGGCTGGTGCCAGGCGCCCGTCGGGAGGTCCGGGAAGCGGCCGGCGAGCGGCTCGACGACGTACTCGCCGGCCCACAGCCGGTCGAGCGGGTACGGCGACGACTCGTCGGTGAGCGTGGAGGGCGCCGCCGGATGGTCCGGCCGGATCCCCGAGGCGCCCGTGAGGACCGCACGCTCGCCGTTCTCGTCGAACAGGTAGACGGCGACGAAGGGCAGCGTGTGCTGGTTGGACTCGAGCTGGGCGCACGCCGCGCGGACGGCGGCGAGCTCGTCGCCCGCGGCGCTCGTCCGGACGCCGAGGTCGCGCAGCGTCGTCATCCGCCGGGTGGCGACCACCTGCTCGGTGACCTCGGAGACGACGCAGAGCATGCCGGCGACGCCGCCCTCGTCGTCGGCCAGGGGGCTGTAGGAGAAGGTGTGGTAGGTCTCCTCGGTGTAGCCGGAACGCTCGAGGAACAGCAGCAGCGCCTCGTCCCAGGTGGCCTCGCCGGTGCTCATCACGCGCTCGATCCGGGGCCCGATGTCCGGCCAGATCTCGGACCAGACCTCCGACGCCGGGCGGCCGAGGGCCCACGGGTACTTCTTGCCGAGGGTGTCGCGGCGGTAGGCGTCGTTGCAGAAGAAGGTCAGCTCCGGGCCCCACGCCATCCACATCGAGAACCGGGAGGTCAGCAGGATGCGCACGGCGCTGCGCAGGCTGAGCGGCCAGTTGTCCGGGTCGCCGAGCGGCGTCGCCGCCCAGTCGGCGGCCAGCAGGTCGGCACCCACGAGCCCGCTGGCCCGCAGGGTGTCGCGCATGGAGGTGGTGGTCACCGACCCGCCTTCCTGGTCACCACGAACCTAGTGGCTGACCGCCGGAGGGACGATGTCGCGGGTGGAAGTTCACCCTCACGGGTGGGGTGGATCCCGGGTCGGATCGGGGCCCGGGGACCCCACCCAGCACGGACAGCGGCCCCCGTGTGCTCTACATTCGGCGAACGTGAGTGCTCAGGCCCCGTCCGCCGTCATCCTGGTGCGCGCGGAGAGATTCGTCCCCAACCCGGCCACGGCCGCGGACAACGCGTTCCAGCGCGACGTCCCGCAGGGCCAGTCGGACGACACCACGTCCCACAAGGCGCTGGCCGAGATGGACGCGCTGGCCCAGGCCCTCCGGGACGCCGGGGTGCGCGTCCACGTCTTCCCGGACGAGGACCACACCCGGCCCGACAGCGTCTTCCCGAACAACTGGCTGTCCACCCACGCCGGGGGCTACGTCGCGGTGTACCCGATGTACGCGTCCAACCGGCGGCACGAGCGGCGCGCCGACGTCCTGGAGATGCTGAAGTCGGAGTACCGGTGCCAGACGATCGTCGACTACTCCGGCCTCGAGCCCGACGGCATCTTCCTCGAGGGCACCGGGGCGATGGTCCTCGACCACGTCTCCCGGGTCGCATACATGGCGGTCAGCCACCGGGCCGACACCCACGTCCTGGAGCGGTTCTGCAGCGACTTCAACTACGAGCCGATGGCCTTCGAGGCGGTCGACTCCGACGGCGTGCCGGTCTATCACACCAACGTGATCGCCTGCGTCGGGACCGAGGTCGCGATGATCGCCCTCGAGATGATCCCCGACGAGCACCGTCGCGAGCAGGTCCGGGAGCGCCTCACCGTCAACGGACGCACGGTGATCGCGCTCACCGAGGAGCAGGTCCGCGAGTTCGCGGGCAACGCCGTCGAGCTGTGCGGCCGGACGCCGGAGGGCCGGCGTCGCTACATCATGGCGATGTCCGGGCGCGCCCGCCGCAGCCTCCGGCCCGACCAGGTCGCGGCGATCGAGGAGTCCTGCGAGATCGTGGCGGTCGACATCCCCACGATCGAGCTGGCCGGCGGGTCGGTGCGCTGCATGATCGCCGGCATCCACCTCGACCGGCGCCCGGTGGCCGCCGAGCCGGAGCTCACCGAGGCCGTCGAGGCGATCAACGAGGAGCACCCGACCACGCCCGACGGCCAGGACGTGTCGATGGCCGACGTCAACGCCTGACCGGAGCCGCGCCCTCGGCGATGCACCACTGCGCCGCCGTGTAGGTGGCCATCACCGCGCTGTCGAGCACGGGCACCCGCTCGCGGAGCAGGAACGTGCGCGCCCCGAGCAGCGAGTCGGACAGCAGGAACAGCGACGCCCCCGCGAGCACCCGGCCCCGCCCCCGGTCGCGGTCGACCGCCGCGGCCGACGCGGCCATCGCCGCCAGCGTCGCGCCGTACGCCGCGACCGGCAGCGCGAAGGCCCGGTCTTCCCGAGCGGCCGCCGCGGCCATCGCGAGCGCCGCGACGCTGCCGGCGCCCAGGGCCCGGCGCCGTCCGGGCGAGGCCAGCAGCGGCACGGAGGACCGGGCGCGGAACGCGACGACGTACGCCACGTGCGCGGCGAGGAACGAGCAGAGCCCGGCCAGGAACGGCCGCCGGCCCTCGCGCATCAGCGCGACGTCCCCGGCCCACGAGCACACCTGCGCGACCGTGACCGCCCCGGACCCGCCGTGGGCCGCGAGCGCCGGCATCAGCAGCGGCTTGGTGACGACCCGCGCCCGCCGCCACCGGTCCGGCGCGGCGGCCAGCAGGGTGTCGGCGACCGCCAGCACGCCGTAGGCGGTGCCGGCGAGGCCGCGGTGGGACGCTCGCACCGCCCCAGCCTGCCCGATGCGGGGACCGCCGGGAAGCGCCGTGCGTGGTCAGACGGCGCGGCGACCGCCCGGATGACTCGTTCATCCTGGCGCTCATGCTCCACGTTCGGGTGGGTCGAGCTGCTGGCGAGGACGCAAGGTTGTGGGGATGCGGCTCCGTCAGTCCGAAAGGCCTGCCAGCCGGCCGGCGAAACGCGCGATGAGCGAGGTCGAGGTCGCCCCTCGACGCTCCTCTCGCCCGTCGGCAGTGCGGAAGAGCCGGTACATCGCGTGGATTCCCGCCCAGCGGAGTGGCTCGGGCTCCCAGCGGGGAGGGCGATGGTCGACCAGCGGCAGTCGGACGAGATCGGTGTCTCGCGCGAGCACCAGGTCGACAAGGGTGCGCGCCGCCAGGTTGGCCGCCGCGACCCCGTGGCCGGCGTAGCCGACCGATGCGCCTATCCCGGTCCGGCGGTCGTGCCGGACGCTCGCACACCAGTCGCGGGTCACCCCCAGCACCCCGGACCACGCGTAGTCCGCCTGGAAGCGGACGCCGGGGAAGTAGAGCGACAGGCGCTCGAGCAACGCATGTCGGGTGTCCGGATGGCAGGCATGGCGCCCGTCGATCCCGGAGGCGAACTCGTAGGGCTTGCCGCGCCCCCCCAGGGCGATGCGGCCGTCTGCCGTCCGCTGGGCGTAGATGAACGTGTGTGAGGTGTCGGAGAGGCATTCCGCGTTCGCCCAACCGATCCTGGTCCACTCCTCGGCGGAGAGGGGCTGGGTCGCGATCATCGAGCTCCTGATCGGCACGACTGCCCGGGGCCCGAGCAGCGGTCCACTGAACCCTTCCGTGCACAGCAGGATGTGCTCGGTCGAGATCCGCACGCCGGCCGCGTGCGCGAGCCGCGGCTCCACCCGGTCGATCCGCGTCCCCTCGTACAGCCGGACCCCGCGGGCCTCGACCAGGCGGGCGAGCTTCCGGACCAGCTTGCCCGGGTGGATCCGGGCGCATGGGGCCGCGTAGAGGCCACCGACCGCTGTGACGACGTCGATCCGCTCCCGGACCTCTTCGGCCGTGAGCAGCCGCACCTCCTCGTCGGTCAGGCCCGCGCGCAGGTCCGCGGCGTGACGGGCCCGGAGCCGCTGCAGGCCGGCTTCGTTGGGCGCGACCACGAGGTTGCCGCCCCGGTGGGCGTCGATCTCCAGCCCGTGCGCGGCGGTCACGTCGAGCACGTGGTCAACGGCCTGGACCATCGCGCGCTGGAACGCGACGAGACCCTCTGGCCCACGCGGCCCTCGCTCGAAGACGTTCCGGTTTCCCGGAAGCAGGTGCGAGAGCCAGCCGCCGTTCCGGCCGGAGGCCCCGTAGCCGACATGCTCGGCCTCCGCTACGACGATGCGCAGGTGCGGGGCGAGCTCGGTCAGGTAGTAGGCGGTCCACAGCCCGGTGTACCCCGCGCCCACGATGAGCACGTCACAGGACGTGTCGGCGGTGAGGGCATCCCGGGGGTGCTCCTCGGCGCCGATGTCCCACAACGAGGTCGTCTGGGCCCTGGTGATGCTGACCATCCTTCACTTCCCCTGGCCGGAGCCGGCGGCGGCGCCCACGGCACGGGCACGGTCGGGATCCTCGCTGGTCCAGCCGGCCGCCGACCCGACGACCGACAGGCCGGGCGTCGAGGCGGACAGGTCGGCGCCTGCCCATCCGCCGACCACCGCCTGCGGGGTGCCGGCCGCGACGTACTGCTGCTGCAGCGCCAGGTCGTTGGCGGGACGCGGTGCCAGAGCCACGCACAGCAAGTCGGCGCGGATGGTCCGCACCCGGCCCTCCACCTCCACGTCGACCGCGCGCAGCGCCCTCGCCCCGCGAGCGGCGCGCACGGTGCCGCGGAGGACCCGGTCGCCGTCGGCCTGCCGGCCGGCGGAACCGGGCCTGGGCTCGGACGGATCGCCCACACCCTCCTGGACCACGATGGCGACCACCTCGACACCGGCCCGCTCGAGTTGGTCGGCCAGGGCGCTTCCGCGGTCGCCGTCGGTCATCACGACGGCTCGCCGCCAGGGGACGACGCGATCGACCCGGAGCAGCCTGCTGACGCCGTCCGCGAGGACGACGCCGGGCTTGTCGTTGCCGGGGAACAGGCCGGGCACATCGTAGGAGCCCGTGGCGACGACCAGGTGCTTCGGGCGGCATTCGAGCACGAGTCCATCGGCCACCACGGGGATCAGCCCGGTCTCGAAGTAGGACATCACGCGACCGTCGACGACCCTGATGTCGCGGTGGGCCAGCACGGCGGACGCGAGGCGTCCGGCGAGCTCGGCGGCCGGCGCCGTCTCCTGGTCGTACGTGACGACGGAGTCTCGGGCGTTCGCTCGGCCGCCGAGCGGGCCGGGATGGACCAGTGTCACCGACGATCCGCTGCCCGCGGCCCCGAGCGCGGCGGCACAGCCGGACAGCCCGCCGCCGACCACGAGAACGTCGGCTGCGTCGACCTCCGTGCGCGTGCGGACGGCCCGCGCCGCCTGTGGTGTCGGGAACCGGCCGGCACCCGCGATCCGGGCCATCACCTTCTCGGCCAGGTGCGCGAGCCGGGGGCGCGAACGGAAGAGCCTGAACTGGAAGCCCGCGGGGACGAACCTCACCAGGAGGTCGGTGGCCCGCAGGAGGTCGCGGTCGGTGCTCGGCCAACCTCGTTCCCGGCGTACGACCTCCCCGCCCCGCACGGGGGTCGTGCAGGAGGTCACGCCGGGCAACCCGTTGACCGTGACGGGACAGTTGCCGCAGATGTCGTACCCGCAGGTGTACCCGCGCGGACGGCGGTACTTGAAGCTACGGGTCAGCACCGGCGTTCCGGACTGCAGGATCGCGGAGGCGATCGACTGCCCCGGCCGGGCCGACAACGTGCGGCCCTCGAACGTGAAGGCCACGGACTCGTCGGGATGGGCGCTGGTCAACTCAGGACCTTCCGTCGGTGGTGAGGACGAGCGTGGACTCGGCGATGGAGCGCCCCTCGATGAGGCGGCGCGCCTCGAAAGGCGCCATCACGGCGTCGACGCGGCCCGTGACGATGCTCTCGGCCAGCAGCCGGCCGGCCGCGGGCGCGCCCATGAATCCGTAGACCCACGCGATGCTGAGGTGGTAGCCCGAGACACCCGGCGCCTCTCCGAGGACCGGCGCCAGGTCTGGGGCCTGGGAGACGGTCCCGGCCCAGTTGCGCAGGATGCGCACCCCTCCCAGGTCGGGGAACAACCGGACCCACTTGGTGGCCATGTCGCGCAGCATGTGGTAGGTCGTGTTGAGGCTGTCGGTCTCGTCGTGGCCGGGGAGCTCGGTGCCGCCGACGAACTCGCCGCGGGCGGTCTGGTGGCAGTAGCCGAGCAGGTGGGGCGTCGCCACGGCGCACCGCAGGAACGGCTTCACCGGCTCGGTCACGAGCATCTCGAGCCGGGCCTTGACCAACGGCAGCCGGACGCCGGCGGTGAGGTTCAGGTCGTCGGAGTAGGCGCCCGCCGCGTTCACGACGACATCGGCCGCGATGTCACCGTGGTCGGTGCGGACGCCGGTCACCCGACCACCGCTGGCCAGGACGGCGTGCACGTCGACCCCGCTGAAGACCGACACCCCCGCGCGAGCCGCGGCACGAAGGTAGCCCCAGACCACCGCGTCGTGATGGGCGAATCCCGCGCGCCGCTGGAAGATGCCGCCGCGCGCGAGCTCCGGGTTGGCGTGCGGGACGAGCCTCCGCACCTCGGCCGCATCGAGAACCTCGCTCTGTACGCCGTACTCGGCCTGCTTCGCAGCGACGAGGTGCTGTCGGCGCAGCTCGTCGTCGGTGGTGGAGAGCACGAGGTAGCCGGACGGACTGAAGAGGATGTTGAAGTCGAGCTCCGCGGACAGCTCCGAGAACCGGCGCAGGCTGAGGTCGAACAGCTGCGACCACTCGCGGCTGGAGAAGGCGGACCGGATCATCTCCCCGTTCCGCCCGCTGGCTCCGCCACCAGGCCAGGACCTGTCCAAGACGGCGACGTCGGTGACGCCCGACCGCGCGAGCTCGTAGGCCGTGGCGAGGCCCTGGACCCCGGCCCCGACGACGACGACGTCGTAGCCTGCCTTCGGGGGACCGGCAGCCACTCCGGGAAGAGTCATGCCCTGTCTCCGGCCGGGGCGGACTCGTCTTCGTACGCGAGGTCGCCCATCCGGACCGGGAACAGGGGCGGACGGACCGAGGGACGGCGTTCCTCGGGCTCGGTTGCCCCCTGCAGCGCGGCGATGACGTCGCCGGCCACCTTGCCGCACAGCTTGCCCTGACACGGCCCCATGAACACCGCAGTAGCCCGCTTGAGCGTCTCGGGGTGCCGGTAGCCCGCCTCCCAGCTGTCCCGCAGGTCGAAGAGCGTCGCGTCGTGGCAGGGACACACGATCGTCCTCCGGGCGAGCGCTTCGCGCCGGCGCCGCGAGGGTCGCCGGCCACGCCACGCTGCCAGGGCTCGCGCGAACACGCCGACGTCCCTTGTCACTGGTCTCGCCCTTCCCATTTCCTACCGAGGGCTCCCGGCCGGCTGCCCGGTCCCGAACCCGCCGCGCGGTCAGCCGTGGACGTAGTAGAGCCGCTTGTTCACGAACTCCTCGATGCCGAGGGGTCCCAGCTCGCGGCCGAATCCCGACCGCTTGGTACCGCCGAAGGGAAGCGCAGCTCCCTCCCCCGCGGCCGTGTTGACGTTGGTCATCCCGACGTCCAGGGCGTCGGCGACCGCCGCCGCCCGTGCCGGGTCGACGCTGAAGACGGCGCCACCGAGCCCGAAGTCCGAGTCGTTCGCGATGCGGACCGCGTCCTCGTCGGACTCCGCCCGGTACACCACGGCCACCGGCCCGAACAGCTCTTCGGTGTAGGCACGCATACCCGGTCGAACGCCCGTGAGGACGGCCGGACGGACGTAGGCGCCAGGTCCTTCGACGAGCCTGCCTCCGGCGTGGAGGGTCGCGCCCTTCTCGACGGCGTCCTCGATCTGGGCGACCAGGGCCTCAGCCGCGGGACGCGACGCCATGGGCGGGAAGGCGTTCGGCGCCAGCCCAGCCGGGTCCCCGGGCTCGAGGCCGCTGGCTTCGGCCGTCAGCGCGGCGACGAAGTCGTCGTAGATGTCTGCCATGACGATGATCCGCTTGTTGGAGTTGCAGGCCTGTCCGTTGTTGTAGATCCGCGTACCCCAGGCGGCGGACGCCGCCGCGGTGACGTCCTCCGTGTCGAGCACGATGTAGGGGTCGGACCCGCCGAGCTCGAGCACCACCTTCTTCAGGTTCCGGCCCGCCAGCTCGGCGACGGCCGCGCCGCCGCGTTCGGAACCGGTGAACGAGACACCGGCCACACGCGGGTCGGCGATCATGCCGGCGACCTGGTCGTGGCTGGCGAAGACGTTGACGTAGACGCCGTCCGGCAACCCGGCCTGGCGCAGCAGTCGCTCGATGGCCACGGCTGACGTCGGGCAGTTCTCGGCGTGCTTGATGATGATCGCGTTGCCCGCGACGAGGTTGGGCGCCGCGAAGCGCGCGACTTGGTAGAAGGGGAAGTTCCAGGGCATCACGCCCAGCAGCGGGCCGATCGGGAGCCGCTGCACCCGTGCCTGGGCTCCCTCTTCGGTCGGCAGGACCTGGTCGGCGAGCAGCTCCGGCCCGCGATCGGCGTAGTAGGCGAAGATGTCGGCGCAGAACTCCACCTCTTCCGCAGCCGCCCCCCGGTCCTTGCCCATCTCCGTGGTGGCAAGGGTGCCCAGCTCGTCGGCCCGCTCTGCGAACAGCCTGGCCGCCGCCGCGACGATCGCGCATCGCTCCGCCACGGACCGCTTCGCCCAGTCCTTCTGGGCGGCCGCGGCCCGGGCGAGGACGTCTTCGATCTCGGCGTCCGTCGCGGTGGGGAACTCCTCGACGATCTCCCCCGTGACCGGGTTGGTCACCCGGTACGCGGGCTGGGCAGGGGCGGCGTTCATCGCGTTTTCCTCATAGTGCCGTATTATTAATACACGGTCGCGCCGGCTGTCAACGACTCGGTCGCGGCACGCCGCCCTGGGTCGCCGCGGCGCCGGCGCCAGGTGGGGCACGGCAGGCGCCCTAGGGTGAGGCGGGCGAACCGCGCCAGGAGACATACCGCGCCAGGAGACATGAGGAGTGCAGTGGTCACGGTCAGACGTGTCGGACGGCCCGCCCTCGACGACGACGTCCTCCATGAGCGCAAGCGGCTGATCTTGGACAAGACGCTCGGCCTGGTCGCGCAGCGGGGCACGTCGAACGTCAGGCTGAAGGACGTCGCGGCGAGCGCGAACGTGTCAGTCGGGACCCTGCAGCACTACTTCGACTCTCGAGACCAGCTCATCCGAGCGGCGTTCACGCAGCACGCCTACGGCGTCATCGACCAGGTGCTCGGCACACCATCCCGCACAGCCACCCCCTGGGAGGCCCTGCGAACCATGTTCGCGAACGTGTACGCCGGGTCCGACCTGGCGCAGCGGTGCGCCTTGTGGATCGAGTTCGTGGCCGCCTCTCGCCACGACGACCGGCTGCGCGAGCTCATGGCGGAGTTCTGGAACGCGTGGAGCGCGCCGATCCGGACCGCAGTGAGGCGCGGGATCGAGGACGGATCCTTCGCGCCCGTCGCCGACGTCGACTCCGTGGTCGCCACCCTCCTGGCGATCATCGACGGAGGCGAGACCGCCGTCGCCCTGAAGGCCCGGACCATGGACCGCGACGTGCTGACGACGGAGCTGCAGGCGGCCGCCGCGGCACTCCTGGGCGTGTCCGAGGCCGCCACCGGGCGCTGAGGCCGATCCTGGGACCGCGCTGTCGGGCTCGCAGAGCTCGGCCGGACCCGACGGCAGGCCCGCGGCACTACGATAGGGTCCCGCTATTAGTACAAACGTACACAATGGGGGTTGGTCAATGGCGTATGTGTGGCTCACCGTCGCGATCGGCTTCGAGGTCCTGGGCACCAGCCTCCTCAAGCCGAGCGAGGGCCTGACCAAGCTGTGGCCGTCGATGGGCGCGATGGTCTCGTACCTGCTCGCCTGCGGGATGCTGGCCCAGGCCATGCGGGAGATCCCCACCGGCGTCGCCTACGCGATGTGGTCGGGTCTCGGGACCGCCGCCATCGTGTCCATCGGGTTGGTGTTCCTGGGCGACAACCTCACGACGGCGACCGTCTCCGGCATCGCGCTGATCGTCGGAGGTGTCATCGTCCTCAACCTGGCGGGCGCTCATTAGCGCCAGCACGGGACGTCGCGCCCGGGACCCGGAACAGCGCCGGCACGACCTCGTCGTGGCAGCCATCGAGATGATCGCAGAGGTGGGGCTCGAGCGGGTGACCCACCGAGCGATCGCGGCTCGCGCGGGCGTGCCACTCGGGACCACCACCTACTACTTCCCCACCCTGCACGACCTGCTGGATGCCGCGCTGGAGCACGCCGCGAACACGTCGCGGACCCAGCTGTCCAACTGGGCGACGGCCCTGGCGGAGGACGGGCGGGTGTCAACCGTGCTGCCCGACCTCGTGCAGGAGTACCTCACCGACCGCACCCGAGCCCTCGTGGACTACGAGCTCTATCTCGCCGCCGCCCGCGACGTGCGCCTCCGGCCGCTGGCACTCGCGTGGCTCGAGGACGCCACCGCGGCACTGGCACCCGCGGTGGGCGTCGAGACAGCTCGAGCCCTGGTGACCCTCATCGACGGGGCCATGCTCCAGACGCTGGTCACCGGGCATGCCCTGGACATCGACGCTCTGCGCCGGCAGGTCGCCCTCCTCACCGAATCCTGAGCACCTACGCGGCGACAGCTCGGCTCACCAGGGGGGCGGGCCGGCCGCTGGGGCCCACCCCCCTAGTCGCTCGCCGGCTCAGCCCATCGAGGACGCGGAGGACCGCGCCCGCGTGCGGGCAGCGCGCGAGTACCCGCCCTTGCCCCGAGCGATCACCGCCTGGCTCGCCAGCCAGTACACGGCTCCCGCGACGAGCACCGACGGCACGGTGGCGCTGGTGTAGGAGTAGAAGGCGTGCGACTCGTAGGTGAGTGGGTTGAGCAGCGCCAAGTACGCCGCGACACCCGCCGCGATCGCCACGAATCCGGCGGGGTTGAACCCGGCCCAGAAGTTGTACTTGTTGTCGGAGCCGGCGCCGTACAGGTCCGTCAGGTCCAGCTGCTGACGGCGCAGGATGAAGTAGTCGACGATCTGGACGCCGCAGATGGGGCCGAAGATCAGCGCGCACATCGCGAGGAAGGACGGGAAGTTCTCGAAGAACTCGTCGGCGAGGAACACCATCACGAACACCACCGGCAACAGGGAGAGGATCGTGGTGGTGTTCCACGAGGTCCGCCGTGCGACCGCCGGCACGTTGCGCAGGCTCACCGTCATGGCGTAGACGCCCACCACCGTCGAGCCGATGTTGGCCAGGATGATGAACGACAGGCCGATGACGCCGAACAGCAAACCACCCACCTCGGTCAGGAACACGGTGGGGTCGCCCCCAGAGGCGGGGACGACGAGGCCCGCGTAGAGACCGATCAGCGAGACCATCGCGACAGGTACGCCGAGGCCGAGGATGCTCGGCCACAGGGCGCGGCGCGCGCTGGGCACCAGGCGCACCATGCCCCCCACGTAGGGCCACCATCCCACCGCGGAGGCGATCAACAGCTCGACGCCGGTCATGACGTTGAACGCCTTGTCCGGCGAGGGAGCGCTGGGCTTGGCATCGAGGAGCCCCGACACTCCGACCTTCTGCACCAGCAGGGCCATGACCACGCCCGAGAGCAGTAGGACCCCCGCCGCGATCCACTTCTGGGAGTCGCGCACCGCGTCGGGACCCTTGCGAGCGATCGACCAGACCACCAGGGCGCCCAGCAGCATCGCGAGGGTGGCAACCCAGGCACCGCTGTCCTTGGGCACGACCCCCGCCGCTACCAGGATGGCGTCGGCGGCGCGGCCGAGCACGATGAGCAGCAGCGCGTTCCAGCCCGCGAGGCTGACGAACAGCAACACGGCCGAGAAGCCCCAGCCCCGGGTACCGAGGAACGCCTTCGACGCGGAGGTCGAGTCCAGGCCGTACTTCGTGGAGGCAGGCACCAGGGCCAGGATGATGAACAGCATGCCGATCAGCACCCCGGCCATCATCGCGAAGGAGCCCGCCACCGCGCCGAGGTAGTAGCTGACGGTGCCGCCGATGATGAAGCACCAGGTGGCCACCGACGTGGAGGCGGACGACGCCAGGAGGTCCAGCCCGGTCCAGCGGCGCTCCGACAACAGCAGGGGGACGCCATCGCTCCCGCCGCCCGCCTTCGGGGCGCTCATGCCAGCCACGCGAGGGCGATGAACAGCGCGGGGACCACCAGACAGGCGGCCAACAGCACCAGGTAGTCGTTGCGGGCGAAGGATTCGCCCTCGTTCTCCGGCGAGGTGGCCGCGCGGAAGCGTTCGGCCACGTCGGCGGGCAGCTCCACTGCCTCCCTGCGCCGAGATCGAGGGACGACGGGGGGCGAGCCCAAGGGTCGACCTGCAGCGGACGCGCTCATGGATTCCTCCAGCGTGATTGTGAACCGATCGGGCCCCGGACGGCGCCGGGGTTGCCGAGACCCCCGCCGAGATGGAGGACTGTGGCGGCGCTCACAGTCCAATAATTCGGTATTAATTGTCAAGGGCTTCGAGCGATCGTCTGTACACGTCGCGGAAGACCGTCCGGGCCGCGAACGTGCCGCGGGCGCGAGCTCACTCCAGGCTTGCGTAGACGTACTGCGCCTTGTGCACCTTGACCTCCATCAGAGTCTCGACCCCTTCGACACCGTCGAGGGACCCGATCCGCTCACTGATGAGACGGAACAGGCGCTCCTGGTCCTCGCACACGATCTGGACGAACAGGTCGGCGCGGCCCACGGTGCTCGAGACGTACATCGCCTCGGGCCAGCTCGCGATCGCCTCCACCACCGCCATGGTCGCCGAAGGCCGCACCCGCAGGAAGAGGCTGCTGAGGACGCCGTACCCGAGCGCGGCGGGATCGACGAAACCGAGGATCTGCAGGACGCCGTTCTCGCGTAGCCGGTTCACCCGGAAGCGGACTGTGGCCTCCGAGGCGCCGATCGTGCGGGCGATGTCGCGGAACGACCGACGGCCGTCGAGCTGCAGCTCGTGCAGCACCGCCCGGTCGAGGTCATCGAGCGGGTGGCGGGAACGGGGCGCAGACCAGCCGTCACCGGAACCCGTATCGGGGGTCTCTGACACCCCGGCAGCATAGCCGCGAGACGGGGCACTGTCCGCGGAAGGTCGTCATGAAGTTTGCGACACCCGGATTGCGCACGGGGGCGCGGTCGCGCATTTCGGAATGAATACCGGATCTGCTTGCGCAAACAGTAAGAGGGGGCCTACCGTGCTCCGAGTCACACGAAGGAGCGACCATGACTACCCACGCAGAACCGCGGCCTCGTACGGGCGCGCTCGTCGAAACGCTGCCGGCGTCGTACTACACCGACCCGGCGATCCTGGAGATCGAGCAGAAGGAGATCTTCGCCAAGACCTGGCAGTACGTCGGCACGGTCGACGCTCTGGCCAAGCCGGGCGACTACATCACGACCACCCTCGTCGACACCCCGATCATCGTCTCCCGCTCGCGCGACGGGGTCCACGCGATGGTGAACGTGTGCCGGCACCGGTTCTCCGAGGTCGCCAGCGGGTGCGGCAACACCCGCGCCTTCAAGTGCCCCTACCACGCGTGGACCTATGGCCTCGACGGAACACTCGTCGGCGCCCCCCGCTCGGAGCAGATCGACGACTTCGACAAGTCGCAGCTCCCCCTGACCAAGCTGCCGGTGGCGGTGTGGGGGCCCCTGGTCTTCGTCAGCCTGGACCCGCAGGTGGGGGCTTTCCAGGACTGGATCGGGCCAGTCGAGGCGTCGCTGCGCGCCGCCAACGTGAAGCTCGAGTCGCTCACGATGCGCAAGCGCACCACCTTCGACATCGCCGGCAACTGGAAGATCGTCGCCGAGAACTACCTCGAGTGCTACCACTGCCTGGTCGCACACCCGAACTACTCTCGGACGTTCGACACCAGCGCCCTCGGCTACACGTTCGCCACCGACGCCCACACGTTCATCTCGAACACCGCGCCGCAGGACCGGGTTCTCCACGATGCGGCGGCGGCTCCGTACAAGGCGGAGGGCCCGATCGGCGTCAACCAGAACGACTACGTCTGGCCGAACTTCGCACCGATGACCTGGCCGGGGCAGAACAACCTGCTGATCTACTCCTTCCGTCCCACCGCCGTCGACCACACGATCGGCTACTTCGACTACTTCTTCGACCCCGACGTCGACCCCGACGTGGAGCGCGACTTCATGGCGTTCCTCGACGAGGTCGGCGCCGAGGACGTACCGCTGATCGAGTCCGTGCAGCGCGGCATGGCCAGCGGCCTGATCGACACCGGCCGCCTCGTCCCCGACGAGAACCAGATCGAGCACTTCCAGAAGCTGACCAAGGACGCCATCCACGGCAGCTCGGCCCGCTGAGCCGACCCACTCACCGAACACCACCCCGCCGAGGAAGTAGACACGCGTGATCTCGCACGACGAACACCGGCTGGACGTCGAGGTCGTGGGAATCGAAGAGGTCGCCCTCGGCGTCCGTGCCGTCCACCTGGGCCGGGTGGACGGCACGGATCTCCCGCCGTGGACGCCCGGGGCCCACATCGATGTCCAGTTGGGGACACTGACCCGCCAGTACTCGCTGTGCGGCCGGACCGACGACCTCGCCACGTGGCGGATCGGCGTCTTGCTGGAGCCCGACAGCCGGGGCGGTTCGCAGTTCGTGCACGGCCTCAGGCCCGGGGACAAGCTGGCCGTGGTGGGTCCGCGCAACAACTTCATCCTCCAGCCGGCAGCGGAGTACCTCTTCGTGGCCGGCGGGATCGGGATCACCCCCCTCCTCCCGATGATCTCGGCCGTCGAGGCCCAGGGCCTCACCTGGCGGCTGCTCTACGGTGGCCGGCGGCGCGCGAGCATGGCGTTCCTCCCGGAGCTCGAGCCGTACGGCGACCGCGTGCTGATCTCGCCCCAGGACGAGGACGGGCACCCGGACATCGAGGGGGCGCTCGCCCAGTGCGGCCCCGGGGTGCACGTGTACTGCTGTGGGCCCGAGCCGCTGCTCGCCGCGGTCGAGGAGCGGACCCTGACCCTGCCGGCCGGGTCCACGCACGTCGAACGATTCCGGCCGCGCGCGGCCGAACCCGGCGCCGCGGCGGACACTGCCTTCGAGGTGGTGCTCGAGCGAACGGGCGTGACCGTGCAGGTGCCGGCGGACGAACCGATCGTCGACGCGCTGCTGCGCGTCGGCGTCGCCGTCGACACCTCCTGCCGCGAGGGAATCTGCGGCAGCTGCGAGACCCGGGTGCTCGAGGGCGTTCCCCTGCACCGCGACAGCCTCCTCAGCGACGAGGAGCGGGCGGCCAACGACACCATGATGGTCTGCGTGGGCCGGTCATCGACCCCCCGACTGGTGCTGGACCTGTGACCGGCGTGGGCCCCTCGCCGACGCGGACCCGGCACCCGGAAGACGGAGTCCTGCCGGCTCCCTGGAGCCGCTCGGACCGCGCTCTGCCGCGCCGGGTCGTGCGGCCGCTGAAGCGGATCGGCGCCACGGCCACGGCCGGCGCCTTCGTGATGATGGCAGGCCTGGTGATCGCGCTGGTCCTCGCCAACTCGCCGCTCGCCGATCACTACGAGCGGTTCTGGAGCGCCCCCGTCACCCTCGAGGTGGGTCACTGGACCGGGCTCTCGGGCCACTCCCTGCGTGACTGGGTCAACGACGCAGCCATGGCGGTCTTCTTCTACCTGGTCTCCCTGGAGATCAAGCGCGAGATGGTCGACGGCGAGCTACGGGACCCGCGGGCGGCCGCGTTGCCGATCGCGGCGGCGTTCGGTGGCATGGTCGTGCCCGCCCTCATCTACACCGCGGTCAACCTCGGCGGCCCCGGGCAACACGGGTGGGGTGTCCCGATGGCCACCGACATCGCGTTCGCGGTGGCGGTGGTCACCGCCGTGGGGGACCGCGTCCCGACCGGTGCCCGGCTCTTCCTGCTGACGCTCGCGATCGTCGACGACCTCGGGGCCATCGTCGTGATCGGGGTGTTCTACGCCCACGGGGTCGTGGCGAGCTGGATCGGCCTCGCCGTCCTCACCGTCCTCGCGGCCCTCCTGTTGCGCCGCGCGCACGTCCGGGCGCTGGCCGTGTACGCCGCGCTGGCGATCCTCTGCTGGTACGCGTTGCTGCAGTCCGGCGTGCACCCCACGATCGCCGGCGTCGTCTTCGCCTTCCTGACGCCCGCCCGCCCGTTCCACCCGCGGGAGCCGTACCTGGCGTGGGTGCGCTCGCTGGTGCACACCGACTCCCCGCAGGCGTACTCGTTGCGCGAGCTGCGGCGGATGACCGTCGAGGCCGAGTCACCGCTGGAGCGCCTGGAGTGGCGGCTCACCCCGTGGGTGACCTTCGTCGTGCTGCCCGTCTTCGCCCTGGCCAACGCAGGGCTCCCCATCGACGTCGCGAACCTCCGCCACCTCCACCAGGCCCCGGTGGCGCTGGGAATCGTGCTCGGCCTGGTGCTCGGCAAGACCGTCGGGATCCTGCTGGCCGTCTGGCTGGTCAGCCGCACGCCGCTGGCTGTCCTGCCCTCCGGGGTCTCCTGGCTCCAGCTCGCGTCGGTCGCGCTGTGCGCAGGCGTCGGCTTCACGGTCGCGCTGTTCGTGGCCGGCCTCGCCTTCACCGACGCGGCGTCGGCCGACTGGGCCCGGATGGGCATCCTCGTGGGCAGCACGCTCGCAGCGGTCCTGGGCTACGGGGCGCTGCGCGCCACCTCGCGTGGACCACTCCCGGCCGCGTCGGCGACCTCGTACCCGTCGTACTGAAGCAGGGTCGCCGCCAGGCGCAGGGTCAGCTCGCGCATCCGGACGCCCGTCATCCCCTCGGGGTCCGAGGCGATGTTCAGCTCGCAGCCGTCGATGTGATTCAGCAGCAGCTCGACGACGTCGGGGACGGACGTGACCGGGGTGAAGATCCCGGCGTTGGTGCCGTCCTCGACGGTCTCGCGGACCAGCGCGTACCACTTGTCGTAGATCGCCCGGAACCCCTCGCGCATGCTGGCGATGCGGGCCGACGCGGTGGCGAACTCCACCCAGACCATGCAGTGTGTGCGCAGCCCGTCGCGCAGGGCGAGCTGGCTCACCAGCGCGTCCAGGCGTTCCCAGGGCGGGGGGTTCGAGGCCAACAGGACGCTCCACTCCTGCAGGAGGTCCTCGCTGGCCTGGCGGAAAGCCTCGGCGACAAGCTCGTCGCGGGTCTCGAAGTAGTGCTGGAGGAGCCCGGTGGAGACCCCGGCGGCGCGGGCGACGTCGCGCAGCCGCAGGTTGTCGTAGCCGGTCACGGCCACGCACTCGACCGCCGCCCTCAGGACCGCGGTCCGCCGCTCCTCGGCGGTCAGGTCCCGACCCACGCGCAGCGATCGGGGAGCCACGGCGTTCCTCCTCGGTACGGGCAGGGTGTCGGACGGATCCCGGTGGGTGCGGACCGTCGACGTCAGTATGACCGATGGCGCACTGACACTGGCAGCCCCGTCGCCGGGTCCGATCAGACGCCCACGTTCTCGAGGGGGAACGCCCGCCCCGCGGTCAGCCCACCGTCGACCACGATCGCCTGTCCGGTGACGAACGCGGCGTCGGCCGAGGCGAGGAACGCGGCGACCCCGGCGATGTCGCCGGGTGAGGAGATGCGGCGCAGCGCGTGCACCCCCGCGGCCTGGGCGCGTGCGCGCTGCGGGTCGGGCTGAGCGTCGTAGAACTGCTCGAGCATGTCGGTCGAGACATAGCTGGGACAGATGCTGTTGCAGCGCACGCCCTCCGGACCGTGATCCAGCGCCATCGCCCGGGTGAGCGCGAGGACCGCACCCTTCGAGGCGCTGTAGGCGGCCAGCCCCGGCTCCGCCCAGAACCCGTCGACGGACGCGATGTTGATGAGCGCTCCGCGGGTCCGGCGTAGGTGGACCATCGCGTGCCGACTCACCAGGAAGACGCCCCGGACGTTGACCTCCATGACCTCGGTCCACACGTCGAGGCTGGTCTCCTCCACGGTGCCCTCGCGCTCCACCGCCGCGTTGTTGACGACCACGTCGAGGCGCCCGTGCCGTGCCACCACCTCCTCGACCGCCGCACGGACCTCGTCGTCGTGCGCCACGTCGACGGCCAGGTGCTCCACGGAGGCCACCGGCGCACCCGCCGGCGCCGTCCGGCTCATGCCGACCACGCGTGCGCCCTCGGCTGCGAACCGCTCGGCGATCGCGGCCCCGATCCCGCGGGAGGCCCCGGTGACCAGCGCCACCTTGTCGGTGAGCCGGCCGCCGGGGAGGCCGCTCGTCGGGCCGTTCACAGGGCGTGTCCGACCCGCATGCCCTCGAGGATCGCCTCCTCCACGGTGCGAGGCGCCACGCAGTCACCGACGGCGTGCGTCTCGGGCCTCCTGTCGGCCGGCAGGGCGGCCAGCTCGTCGGCGAGCGTGGTGTCTGGCGCCTGACCCTGGGCGAGGACCACGGCGCTGATGCCCTCCACGAGCACCGGCTCGTCGGTCAGCACATGCTGCAGATACGCGGTGTCGTCGTCGGCGCCGTACAGCCGGGTCAGCGGAGCGACCGTCACTCCCGCCATGAGCATCTGCTTGAGCATCTCGTCGCGGGTGTACTGCTGGAGCAGCTCGCCGGCCTGGTACCCGATGGTGGCGAGCGTGACGCGTCGACCGCGCTCGGCGAGCATCGTCGCGGTGCCGATCCCCACCCAGTCCCCGCGCCAGTCGGCGACCAGCACCGGGCCCGGGGGCGGGACCTCGCCCTGGATCACGTCCCAGGCCTCCAGCACGACGGCATCGTCGGTGAACTCGAACTTCGGGCGGTAGGGCTGTGCTCCCGTCGCGATCACTACTGCGTCGGGCGCCTGCTCCGCGACGAAGGCGGCGTCGACCCGCACTCCGGTCGCAATCTTGACGTTGCTGCGCGCCGCCTCGTTGACGAGGTTCGTCACCGCTCCCCCGAACTCCGCACGCCCGGGGAGCCGCTCGGCGAGCAGCACCTGTCCGCCGACCCGCCGACCCGCCTCGTAGACGGTGACCCGGTGGCCGCGCTGGGCGGCGACCACGGCCGCCTTGAGCCCGCCGGGCCCGCCTCCGACCACCATCACCTCGCGCGGCTCGCGAGCGGGGACCTTGAGGTCGTACAGCAGCTCGCGCCCGGTCTCGGGGCGCTGGATGCACGAGATGGGGTAGCCCGCGTGGAAGTGCCCGATACACGCCTGGTTGCAGCCGATGCAGGCACGGATGCTGTCGAACTCCTCCCGCGCGGCGAGGTTCGGCATCTCCGGGTCGCAGATCAGGGCGCGGGTCATGCCGATCGCGTCGGCTTCCCCGCGCTCGAGGACCAGCTCGGCGTCCTGGGGCTGGTTGATCCGCCCGGCCACGATGACCGGCACCGACACCCGCCGCTTCACGCGTGCGGACAGCGGAGTGGTGTAGCCCGGCTCCCGTGCCATCGTCGGCACGATGTGGTCCGACCCGGCCAGGCTCGCCGAGCTGCCCCGGGTCACCGAGACATAGTCCAGCAGGCCCGCCCCGTCCAGCGTGGCCAGCGCCTCGAGGGCGTCGTCGGCGGTCAGGCCGTCGGGGCCGTCCTCGCCGATGCTGATCCGCACGCCGACGGCCATCTCGCCGCCCGTGCGGCGCCGAACCGTCTCCAGCACCTCCCGTAGGAACCGCAGGCGGTTCTCGAAGGACCCGCCGTACTCGTCGGCGCGCAGGTTGGTGTCAGGACCGAGGAACTGGGCGGGGAGGTACCCGTGCGACGCAACGATCTCGACGCCGTCCAGGCCGGCCGCCTGCAGGCGCTGCGCGGCCGCCCCGAATCCCTCGATCACCTCGCGGACGAGGCCGATCTCCATGGCCCGCGGGAAGACCCGGAACCGCTCGTTCGGGACGGCCGAGGCGGCGTACGAGACACCCAGCGACCCGTCCGCACTCTCCATGACCTCGCGCCCACCATGGAAGAGCTGGGCGTAGACGAGGCTTCCGTGCTCGTGACCCACGTCCGCGAGCCGACGGTATCCGGGGATGCACTCGTCGGTGTGGGCCATGAGGGCGTGCGAGGTGTACCTGGCGCTCTCGTGCACCCCGCCGACCTGCAGCACGATGAGTCCCGCGCCGCCGGCGGCACGAGCAGCCTGATAGGCGACCAGCTGGTCGGTGACGAGCCCGTCCGCGATCATGACCGTGTCGTGCCCGGTGGACACGATCCGGTTCTTCAGCTCGGTGGGTCCGATCCGCAGGGGCGTGAACAGTCGGGTGAGCATGGGGACCACTTTCTGGCAGGACAACAATAATACGAAGATATGGGATGAAGCCGCGCTTCACCCGCGGATCGCCACTCGAGTTTGCGGTCGGCAAGACGGCGCAGGAAGCGTCCGGCAGTTCGAATCGACGCACGCGATTCAGACCGCCGTACGACTCACGCGGTTTCGCGAGTGATGCGGCGGGCGACGAGCGCCATCCAGAACATCGCGATGTCGGCCGAGCTCCTCGTGCTCCGGCCGGTCAGCGTCTCGATCTTGCGCAACCGGTAGCCCAGCGTCTGTCGATGGATCATCAGGCGCCGGGAGGTCTCCACCCAGCTGCGGTCGGTCGACAGGTAGACCTCGAGGGTGTTCACCAGGTCCGAGCCGTGCGCCCCATCGTGCTCCAACAGGCTGCCGAGGATCATCCGGGTCGCGAAGTGGGCGTCGGCCAGGGTCCGCGGCAGGAAGAGCGGGGCGGCTGTGGTGTAGTCGGCGATTCCGCCACCACCCGCGTGCGCCGCCTGCAGCGCCCACAAGGCCTGTCGGGTGCTGTCACCGAGGTGTTGCAGAGACGAGCTCGGGGCCGAGATGCCCAGGGCCGGCACGTGGGGCCTGAGCAGCTCGACGGCCTCCGCCGCGGCGGCGGTCGGGGCCATCAGGAAGCCGTGCTCGCCCCACTCGCAGGACAGGTGGGGCAGGGTCGTGTCGCCCATCAGGAGCCGCACCGTCGGCAGGTGTGCCGCGTCGAACCCCATGACCGTCGAAGACTCCACCTCCGCCAGCCCGAACTGGCGCAGGCTCAGCTGGGCCGCGTCGAGCCCCAGGGTGCCCTGGATGAACTGGCGAAGGATCTCGCCCCCGTCGAGGTCGGCACGCTCCCGGTCGCGCGTGATCCGTTCGACTTCCATCGCGATCAGGCTCTGGGCATGCAGCAGCACGAAGACGTCGAGGTCGACCTCCCCGGGGCCCTCGGCGACCAACATGCACGCGCGGTGGGTCGACAGGGCCAGCGCGGTCGCCGTCACCGCACCGTCGGACTCCAGGCTGATCCGCGCAGGCAGGCGGTCGAGCTGGCCGCTCAGCCGATCAGCCAGCTCCTCGACGACCCCGCGGGCCAGGGGCGGGCCCTCGCGCATCACCTCGCTGGCGTACCGCACGTCCACGACGTGGAGACGGTGCCCGAGCTCCGCGGACAGCCGGCTCAGGAGGGACTCGTCGCCGAACGTGGCCGTCCGGGCGAGCTCGTAGAGCCGGCTCAGCCGGGCGATCCGGCGGATCTGGCTGCTCTGGCTGGCCAGCGCCACCGTGCGCCCCAGGGCCGCGAAGGGGATCGTGTGACTCACCCCGATCACCGGGAACGCGAGCCGATCCGCCTCCTCCGCCATGGCCGCCGAGATCGGCGGCGCCTTGAGGTCGTCACCGATCGCGACCCCCGCGACACCGTGCTCGTGCAGCCGCCGCACGAAGCGGACCTGTCCGGCGTCGTCGCGCGGCACGCACATGCCGACGGTCATCAGCAGCTCGTCGGCGCCGACCCAGTTCCAGGGGTCGTCGAGCTCGCAGGAGTGCGCCCACACCACCCGCCGGCGTCCGCCGTCGGCGCCGGCGATCACGGTGCAGCCGAGCTGCTCCATGGCCACCAGGTCGTCGATGGTCAGGCCAGACATACGTTCACCTCAGGGGGGTCGCGGGGCCGAGGGCAATGCCGTCCGCCGGCGTCGGGCAGCGTACCCAGACCCGCCCGACAACGCGGGGCATCCCGAGTCAGCCGGGGATCAAGGTGTACTTCGAGGCGAGGTACTCCTCGATTCCTTCGACCCCGCCCTCGCGGCCGATTCCTGACTGCTTGACGCCGCCGAAGGGAGCCGCCGCGTTGGACACGACCCCGACGTTGAGCCCCATCATCCCGGTCTCGAGCCGGTCGATCATCCGCGTGCCGCGAGCGAGGCTCTCGGTGAAGACGTAGCCGACCAAGCCGTACTCGGTGTCGTTGGCCAGTCGCACGGCCGCGTCCTCGTCGTCGAACTCGACCACCGTGACGACCGGCCCGAAGATCTCCTCGCTCAGGATCGCGCAGTCGAGCGGCACGCCTCGCAGGACCGTGGGCAGATAGAACGCGCCCCCGCCCTCGGCCCGGGCACCCCCGGTGAGGATCTGGGCGCCCCGGGCGACGGCGTCCTGCACGAGCTCGTCGACCTTGCGGGCCGCCTCGTCGTTGATGAGCGGACCGACCTCCACCTCCGGGTCCGTCCCGCGGCCGATTCGCAACCCAGCAACCCGCTCGGCGAGCCGGGCGGTGAACTCGTCGGCCACGGACCGGTGGACGATGAACCTGTTGGCCGCCGTGCACGCCTGACCGATGTTGCGGAACTTCGCCTGCAGAGCACCCTCCACGGCCTTGGGCAGATCGGCATCCTCGAAGACCAGGAACGGCGCATTGCCGCCGAGCTCCATCGACGTTCGGAGGACGTTGTCGGCTGCCTGTCGCATCAGGATCTTCCCCACCCTGGTGGAGCCGGTGAAGCTGACCTTGCGCAGCCGGCGGTCGGCGATCAGCGCCTCGGAGACCGCCGGTGCCTGCCGGGTCGTGATGACGTTGAGGACGCCGGGCGGCAGGCCCGCCTCCTCGAAGAGACCCGCCAGGAACAGCGTCGTCAACGGCGTGAGATCGGCCGGCTTGATCACCACCGTGCATCCGGCCGCCAACGCCGGCGCGATCTTGCGGGTCGCCATGGCGAGCGGGAAGTTCCACGGCGTGATCAGGTAACAGGGACCTACCGGGCGCTGCGAGACGACCATCCGTCCCGTCCCTTCGGGGTTGCCGCCGTAGCGGCCGCTGATTCGAACGGCCTCTTCGGAGAACCACCGGAGGAACTCGCCGCCGTACCCGACCTCACCCCGCGCCTCGGCCAGCGGCTTGCCCATCTCGAGAGTCATCAGCAGCGCAACCTGGTCCGCTCTCTCGTGCAGCAGTTCGAAGACCGCACGCAACATCACGGATCGCTCGCGGGGGCTCGTTCCCGCCCAACCGGCGGACGCCGCATCCGCGGCGTCGAGGGCGGCCAGAGCGTCCGACACCCCGGCGTCAGCCACCTCGGCCAGGACGAGGCCCGTGGCGGGGTCACACACGGGAAACGTCGCCCCTCTGGCCGCAGCGACCCAGCCGCCCCCGATGAACAGCCCGGTCGGCAAGGCGTCGAGCAACACCGACTCGGCGGCTGGGACCAGGGCAGTCATGGGCGAATCACCTCAGGGTGGCGGACGCCGTTGCGGGCGAACGGCGGGAAGAGCGGAAGACGAGATCAGGCGTCGACGGAGACGACGGCGTAGCACTTCACGATGGTCTCCTCGACCACCCAGCGTCCTGCCCAACCCTCCTCGAGGACGGCGACGGACCCGGGCCGGAGGTGGGTGACGGTCCCGTTCTCGTGGATCAGGCGGCCCCGACCCGATGCGATCGTCACCGCCTCGACGTAGCCCTGGTGAACCGTTGTGAACTCACCGGGCGAGATCTGCCAGAGGCCCAGCTCACTGCGCTCGTCCTTGTGCAGCACCACGGTGTTGGCCCGCGGGGAGCCCGACAGGACCCTCTCGGGGGCGATGGGCTGGGCTTCGGGCCAGGCCACGTCGTCGAGGTGAGTGGTGATCACGGTGGTGCCTCCTGGTGGTGGGTGCGCGGTGCGCGCGCATCAAGTCACGAGGGTCGGTTGCCGGCGTGCCCCCAGAAGCGACCTTAGGAGGCTGCCTCGCCTCCTTGTACTAGCCGTCGTTATGAATCGATGCGCCTGTTCCATCCGGCAGTACCAGCGCACCAAGCGCATGGCCCGCCGGGCGGGCGGAGACCCCCACCTCGCGCTCCCAGGGCAGGGGTGCGGTGCCGAGGTGAAGTCCGCGACCCACCGCCGGTCGGGGGCCGGAGGGATGACGTCGCGGTCCAGCAGGCGGCCGGCGCGGTGGCGTCCCTGGCCGGTGGTAGAGCAGGAGCCCGGGCCTCCGTCGAGGTGGACCCGGGCTCAGACAATTTGAAGTGGAGCCGCCTGTCGGAATCGAACCGACGACCTATTCATTACGAGTGAATCGCTCTACCGACTGAGCTAAGGCGGCGCGCTGCCCGGCTCCGGACGGGGTCCGGCCCGGGCAACCCGAGGAAGTATACGGACGCCGGTCCGGTGCGCGAAAATGGCACCGGGACCGGCGTCCGGAACTCCGGGAGGGACGGCGAACGCGACTACGCCGCACCTCCGCCGGAGCGTCTCAGGCGGCCAGCGTGACCTTCGAGGCGGAGGTCGCCTTGCGGCCGGTGACCAGGGTCTGCTCGGCGCCGCACCAGCAGGTGAAGCGCACGACGATGCCATGGTCGGTGTTCGCCATGCCCGTGACCTGGCTGGGGAAGATCAGCTGGCGCTTCGCGCAGGCGGTGCAGTGGTGGTCGAACATCGGTGACCTCCCTCGAGGTGGGCTGACGGTGGGTGCACCACCATGGTTCAACACCGGTAGCCATAGGGGTAGCCTTGCTTTCCTTCGGAATCTCTAGGATTTCCCTATAGTGATCCGATGTTGTCGCTGCACCAGCTGACCTGCTTCCTCGCGACCTACGAGCACGGGTCGCTGACCGCCGCGGCCGAGGAGCTCGGGTACGCCCAGCCGTCGGTGTCGGAGCAGATCCGGGCGTTGGAGAAGTCGCTCGGGGTGCAGCTGTTCCGCCGGGTCGGGCGCGGCGTCGTCCCGACGACGGTCGCGGACTCCCTGCGACCCCACGCGGAGCGGGTGCTGGCCGCCGTCGACGAGGCCCGCCGGGCGGTGCAGAGCGTGAAGTCGTTCGAGACCGGCACGATCCGGTTCGGGATGTTCGGCATCGCCCGCCTGTACGCCGGGGCGGGGCTGATCGCCGACGTGCTGGCCCGGTACCCGGGCGTGCGGGTCGAGCTGATCGGCCAGAACTCCATCGAGGTCGCCGAGGACCTGCGCCGCGGGCGCCTGGAGGCGGCGATGCTCGCGGTCTCCACCGTCGCCAGCGAGGGACTGACGATCACCCCGGTCGCCCGCGAGGAGCTGGTGTTCGTGAGCGCCGACCCGACCCGGCTCGCGTCCCCGGTCACCGCCCGCCGGCTGTCGCAGGCCTCGCTGGCGATGCCGGAGACGACGTTCCGGGCCCAGGACTCCACCCGCCAGACGCTGCGCCAGATGCTGCACGAGACCGGACGCAACCCGCACACCCGGATCGAGGTCGAGGACATCGAGACCGCCGTGGAGCTGGTCGGCATGGGGTACGCCGACACGGTGATCCCCAAGGGCGCCGCCGCGCAGCTGCTGCCCCGGCTGGCGCCGGGCGCCGGGTGGGTGTCGCTGCGCCCGCGCCAGTACGACACGTTCGCGATCGTGCACCGCACCGGCGCCACGCTCTCGCCGGCCGCGCGGCTGATGATCGAGCTGGCGACCCGACGGATCCAGGACATCGCCGAGCCCATCGCCCCCCGGGGCGGCGCTACCGTCGAGGCATGACCGCACCCACATCGGCCGAGACCGTCGTCCGCAGCTTCCTCGAGCACCTCGCCCGCAAGGAGACCGACGCGGCGCTCGCCCTCCTCGACGACGAGGTGGTCTGGCGCAACACCGGGCTCCCGGCGTTCGAGGGCAAGCGGGTGCACGCGATGCTCCGCGACATGGAGAAGCGCGGCGTCGGCTTCGAGGTGCGTTGGAAGCACGTGGCCGCCGACGGCGACACCGTGCTCACCGACCGCACCGACGTGATCGGCATGGGCCCCTGGGAGACCTCGTTCAGCGTCCGCGGCACCTTCGAGGTGCGCGACGGGAAGATCGTGCTCTGGGACGACGCGTTCAGCTGGCTGGAGCTGCTCGGCTCCGGCGTGGTCGGACTGGCGCGGATCCTCACCAGGTAGCACCCGCGGAGCCCTAGGCTGCGCAGCGTGTGCGACACCTTCGTGCTGCGGGTCGACACCGGCATGGTGCTGGCCAAGAGCTCCGACCGCGACCCCAACGAGGCCCAGCTGTGGGAGTGGACGCCGGCCGCCGGCCACGAGCCGGGCGCGCGGGTGCGGACGACGTACGTCGACCTCCCGCAGGTCGCCCGCACGCACGCGACCGTCGTGTCGCGGCCGTGGTGGATGTGGGGCGCGGAGATGGGCGCCAACGAGCACGGCGTCGCGATCGGCAACGAGGCGGTGTTCACCAAGGAGCCGACCAGCCTCGAGCCCGGCCTGCTCGGCATGGACCTGCTCCGCCTGGCGCTGGAACGGGCGACGTCGGCCGACGCGGCCGTGGAGACGATCGTCGCGCTGCTGGAGGAGCACGGCCAGAGCGGCCGGTGCAGCGCGGAGCACCCGAAGTTCACCTACCACAACAGCTTCCTGGTCGCGGACCGCGACGGCGCGGTGGTGCTCGAGACCGCGGGCCGGCACTGGGCGACCGAGCGGGTCACCGGCGCCGCCCGGAGCATCAGCAACGGGCTCACGATCCCCGGCTTCGCCGAGCGGTACGCCGACCGGCTGCGCGGCCGGGTCGCGTCCTGCGACACCCGGCAGACGCTGACCCAGACCCGCGCCTCGACCGCGTACGGCGTCCGCGACGCGATGCGCATCCTCCGCGACAACGGCACCGGGGGCGGGCCGCGGTGGTCGCCGCTGACCGGCTCGATGGTCGGGCCGAACATGCACGCCGGCGGGCTGCTCGCCTCCAGCCAGACCGTGTCCTCGTGGATCAGCCACCTCGGCACCGGGGTGCACTGGTCGACCGGCTGCGCCGACCCGGCGTTCGCACCGTTCGTGCCGCTGCGCGTCGACGACCCGGTCGGTGAGGACGCCTACCCCACCACCGGCGTCGACAACCGGCGCGACGACCGGTCGCTGTGGTGGCGGCACGAGCGGCTGCACCGGCGCGCGCTGCGCGACTGGGCGCGCGCCGAGGCCGTGATCGCCGCCGACCGGGACCGCCTCGAACGCGCGTGGGTCGCCGACCCGCCCTCCACCGCGGAGGCCCTCGCCACCGGCGACCGGGTCCGCGAGCGCTGGTGGCCGGCCGTCGAGCAGGTCACCCGCCGCGACGCGCGGCCCCGGTGGCTGCGCCGCCGCTGGGAGTCGTTCGAGAGGGCGGCCGCATGAGCCGAGCCGAGGTGCTGGCGCTGCTCAGCAGCTGAGCCCGTCCTCCGGCACGGTGCCGTCGATCAGGTAGTCCTCGACGGCGCTGTCGACGCACGCGTTGCCGGCGTTGTAGCCGGTGTGGCCGTCGCCGTCCCGGCTGACGAGCACGCCCGAGTCGAGCTGGTCGGCGAGGTGCACCGCCCACTCGTACGGCGTGGCCGGGTCGCGGGTCGTGCCGATGACGACGATCGGCGGCGCGCCCTTCGCGTCGACGTGCCGGTCGTGCTCGGTCGCCGTGACCTGCATGCCCCCGCAGGTGGTCAGGCCCCAGGCGAAGACCCGCCCGAACGTCGGCGACGCCTGCTCGAAGTCCGGCACGTTGGCCGGCACCCGGCTCGCCGGGATCGCGTACGGGTCGTCGAGGCAGTTGATGGCGTACTGCGCCTCGGTGCTGTTGTCGGTGTAGCCGCTCGGCCCGCGGGAGTTGTACAGGTCCGAGAAGCGGAGCAGCAGCGTGCCGTCGCCGTCCAGGCCGGCCTTCAGCGCCTGGTCGAGGTAGGGCCAGTAGTCGCGGTTGTAGAGCGGGAGGACGACGCCGTAGAAGGCGTTGCCGACCTGCAGGGTGCGGTCGGCCTCCGAGGTCGGGAGCGGCTCCGCGTCCACCTGGTCGAGGAACGACCGGATCCGGGCGAGCCCGGCGTCCACGGTGTCGCCGAGGTAGCAGTCGCCCCCGGCGACGCAGTCCGACACGTAGGCGCGCAGCGCGGTCTCGAACCCGGCGGCCTGCTCGAGGCTGAGCTCGCGCGAGCTGATCGACAGGTCGACCGCGCCGTCGAGCACCAGCCGGCCGACCCGGTCCGGGAACAGGTCGGCGTACGTCGCACCCAGCTTGGTGCCGTACGACGCGCCGAAGTAGTCCAGCTGCGCCTCGCCGAGCGCCGCGCGCAGCACGTCCATGTCCCGGGCCGCCTCGACCGTGGTGACGTGCGCGGCCAGCTCGCCGGAGCGCTCCGGGCACCCGCGGCCGAACGCGTCGACCCAGTGCAGGTACTGCGCGGCCTCGGCGGCCGTGTCGGGGTCGGGGTCCTCGGCGACGTACTGGTCGAGCTCGTCGTCGGTCAGGCAGTCGACCGGGTCACTGTCGCCGGTGCCGCGCGGGTCGAAGCCGACGACGTCGAAGGCCCGGGTGATCGGGTCTCGGAAGACCGACGACGCGTTGGCGGCGTAGTCGGTGCCGGGAGCGCCGGGGCCTCCGGGGTTGACCACGAGCGAGCCGATCCGGTCGCCGGTCGCCGGGACCTTGAGCAGCGCCAGGTCGAGGGTGTCGCCGTCGGGGTGGTGGTAGTCGAGCGGGACGGTCAGCGTCGCGCAGAGGTCGCCGTCGCGGCACGACGACCAGGACAGCCGCTGGGAGTAGAACGTGGCCAGCGCGGGCCGCGGCGGGTCCTGGGCCCCCGGCTCGGGAGTCGTCGACTGCGCCGGTGGCGACGACGGCGAGGTGCCGGTGTCGTCGAGCGCCACCAGGGCCGCCACCGCGCCGGCGCCCAGGAGCAGCGCGAGCACCAGCAGCCCGACGACGAGGCGCTTCACCGGGTGCGCGCCTCGGGGGCGACCAGTGCCACCATCATCGACTCGAGCGCGAGCGCCGGCTGGACGTTGAACTCGAGCATCTGCTCGCGGGCCTCGAAGATCGCGGAGATGCGCCGCAGGTTGGTCTCGGGCGAGGACACCCGGGCCAGCAGCTCGACGTCGCCGCGGATCTCCTCGTTGACCAGCCGGCCGGGCGCGCCGGACGCCACCGCGATCGCGTCGCGGTAGACCGACACGAGGTCCATCAGCCCGCGGTCGACGACGTCGAGCTGGCGACGCTTGGCCCGCCGCTTCTGGTCCGTCTCGAGGTCGCGGAGGGCGGGGGCGTACTCCCGGGGGCGGCGGCCGCGCTCGACCACGCCGTACGCCGTGTCCAGCTGGGCCTTCTCGCGCGCGTCGAGCTCGGTGGTGATCGCGTCGGCCTCCTCCTTGGTGACCTCCGTGAGCCGCGCCGCGGCCTGCATGCAGCGGCCGAGCGAGGTGAGCTGCGCGGGGATCGCGACCACGTCGCGGCGCCGGTTGCGGGTCTGCTCGTCGCGGGCCAGTGCACGAGCGCGGCCGATGTGGCCCTGACTGGCGCGGGCGGCGTACGACGCGAGCGCGGTGTCGACGCCGTCGGTGCGGACCAGGAAGGCCGCGACGTCCTCGGCGGTCGGCGTCGTCAGGCTGACCAGCCGGCAGCGGGAGCGGATGGTGGGGAGCACGTCCTCGACCGTCGGGGTGCAGAGCATCCACACCGTCCGCTCGGCCGGCTCCTCGATCGCCTTGAGGAGCGCGTTGAACGCCTGCTCGGTGACCCGGTCGGCGTCCTCGACGATCACGACCTGCCAGCGCGGGCCGACCGGCGCGAGCGCGGAGCGGCGGACCAGCTCACGCACCTCCTTGACGCCGATCGACAGGCCCTCGGTCCGCACCACCGACACGTCGGCGTGCGAGCCCGCGAGCACGGTGTGGCAGGCGTGGCAGGTGCCGCAGCCGGGCGGGTCCTGCTCGCACTGGAGCGCGGCGGCGAACGCGATGGCGGCATTCGACCGGCCGGACCCCGGCGGCCCGGTGAACAGGAACGCGTGGCTCATCCCGTGGCCGGCGGCCGCGGTCCTGAGGGTCTCGATGACCTTCTGCTGGCCGACCAGCCCGTCCCAGACGGTTCGCGAGTCCCGTACGGCGGTCATCGGCGCACCGCCTGGGCGAGCAGCGGCCGCACGGCGTCGCTGACCTGCGCGGTGATCTCGTCGACGTCGGCGCGGGCGTCCAGGACCAGGTAGTGGTCGGGGTCGGCCTTCGCCATGCGGAGGAAGCCCTCCCGGACCCGCTGGTGGAACTCCAGCGACTCGCCCTCGATGCGGTCGCGCTCCTCGAACCGGCCCAGGCCGTGCTCGGGCTCGAGGTCGAGCACCACGGTGAGGTGCGGGCGCAGGTCATGGGTGGCCCAGCGCGCGACCTGTTCGACCTCGTCGAGGTCGAGGGCGCGGCCGGCGCCCTGGTAGGCCAGCATCGAGTCGACGTACCGGTCGGTGATCACGACCTCGCCGCGGTCCAGGGCGGGCTGGACCACGGTGTCGACGTGCTCGGACTTGTCGGCGGCGTACAGCAGTGCCTCGGTGCGGTCCGAGATCTCACCGGTCTCGGGGCTGAGCACGATCGTGCGCAGCTTGCGCCCCACCTCGGTGTCGCCGGGCTCGAAGGTGAGCAGGGCGACGTACCCCTCCTGCTCCAGCCAGTCGGCCAGCCGCTGCGACTGCGTGGACTTGCCGGAGCCCTCGCCACCCTCGAAGCACACGAACACCCCGGACTCGGCGTACGTCGCGGTGCTCACGCGGAGAACCTACGGGGCGGCACCGACGGTTTCCACCGCGGGGCCTCCAGCGCCGAGTCGGCGCCAGTGCAGGTCGTCAGGGCGCCGACTCGGCGCCAGTGCAGATCCCACGTCTGCAGTAGCGCCGACTCGGGCGCCGTACGGCCAGCAGTAGCGCCGACTCGGCAGGGAGCGCCGCCCGTCAGCGCACGAGGACGGGGGCGGAGTCGCCGTTCTGCGGGTCGATCTCGCCCGTGTCGTCGCCCCCGGCCGCCCAGGCGACGACCAGGTAGGCCAGCAGCACCACGACGATGATGCCGAGGACGACGAGGCCGACGGCCTTGTAGCGGGAGGTCTGGGGATCGGACATGCCCGGCCGTACCCGATCCGCACGCGCGGGATGCCGTCAGGACGACCCGGCGACCTCGAACCCCCCGACCAGCGTGACCGGCGGCAGGCCGATCTCGCTGGCCAGCGTCGCGCTGACGGTGAAGGCCAGGGCAGGCTCGGGGTCGCACGTGGCCTCGAGGACCGTGATGCTGCCGGTCGCGCCCTGGAGGGAGGCGTTCAGCTCGTTCTGGTCCTGCGCGTCGACGCCGAACACGGTGACCTCGGAGGTGGTCCCCTCGGCGGACTCGCCGGCGGTGAGCGGGAGCTCGTACCAGCCGGAGACACCGGGTTCGGCCTCGACGTAGAAGAACGGCTCCCGGACCCGTCCGCGCGACCACCGCAGGTCCGTGACGTCCTTCGGCGCGGTCAGCCGCACCACCTCGACCGACTCGTCCTCCTGGGAGGGTCGGCAGCCCACCACGGCGTCGTGGAGCTCGAAGACCTCGCCCGTGCTGCGGGTGACCAGCAGCCCGTCGTGCACGGTCGGCTGGTCCTCGGCGCGGTGCAGGGTCGGGCCGTCGGTGGCGTCCGGCTCGCCGGTCCCGTCGCACCCGCCCACGGCGAGCGCGGCGGCCAGGGCGGCCGCGACCACGAGACCACCTCGGGACATGCGCCGAGTATGTCGCGTCAGGACTTCTTGGCGGCGGCCTTCTTCGTCGTCTTCTTCGCGGTCTTCGTGGCGGCCTTCTTCGCGGGGGCCTTCTTCGCGCCCTTCTTGGCCGCCTTCTTCGCCGGGCCCTTGGCGCGGCGCTCGGCGAGCAGCTCGGCGGCCCGCTCGAGCGTGATCGCGTCGACCGAGTCGTCCTTGCGCAGCGTGGCGTTGTACTCACCGTCGGTGACGTACTCGCCGAACCGGCCGGCCTTCACCACGACCGGCTGGCCCGAGACCGGGTCGTTCCCGAGCTCCTTGAGCGGCGCCGCCGCGGCAGCGCGGCCGCGCTGCTTCGGCTGGGCGTAGATCCGCAGCGCCTCGTCGAGGCCGATCGTGAGGAGCTGGTCCTCCGACGTGAGCGACCGCGAGTCGGTGCCCTTCTTCAGGTACGGGCCGTAGCGGCCGTTCTGGGCGGTGATCTCCTCGCCCGACTCCGGGTCGGTGCCCACCACGCGCGGCAGCGACAGCAGCTTGAGCGCGTCGTCGAGGGTGACGGTGTCCAGCGACATCGACGAGAACAGCGAGCCGGTGCGCGGCTTGGCGCCCTTCGGCGCGTCCTCGGGGAGGACCTCGGTGACGTACGGGCCGTATCGCCCGTTCTTGGCCACGATCTCCAGCCCCGTCTCGGGGTGCTGACCCAGCTGGATCTCCTCGCCGGCCGGGTTCGCCAGCAGCTCCTTGGCCTTGGCGACCGTCAGCTCGTCGGGCGGCAGGTCGTCGGGCACGTTCGCGCGGACGGCGTACGGCGTGCCGTCGTCGTCCGGGCCCTCGAGGTAGGGGCCGTAGCGCCCGACCCGCAGCTGGATGCCGGAGTCGTCGCCGCCGACCGGGAACGTCGCGAGCTCGCGGGCGTCGATCTCGCCGAGCCCGTCGACCAGGGTCTTGAGGCCCTCGACGTCGCCGGAGCCGAAGTAGAACTCGGCGAGCTCGGTGTTGCGGTCCTTGCGACCGGACGCGATCTCGTCGAGCACGTCCTCCATGCTCGCGGTGAACTCGTAGGAGATCTGCCGCGGGAAGTGCTCCTCCAGCAGGCGGGTGACCGAGAACGCCAGCCACGCCGGCACCAGCGCGGTGCCCTTCTTGTAGACGTACCCGCGGTTGAGGATCGTGCCGATGATCGACGCGTACGTCGAGGGCCGGCCGATCTCGCGGTCCTCGAGCTCCTTGATCAGCGTGGCCTCGGTGTAGCGGGCCGGCGGCTTGGTCTCGTGGCCGCTCGCGGTGATCGACGCGGCGCTGACGGCGTCGCCCTGGTCGAGGTTCGGCAGCCGGGTCTCGGCGTCGTCCTTCTGGCCGCCCTCCTCGGTGCCCTCGACGTACGCCTTGAGGAAGCCGTGGAACGTGATGGTGCGGCCGCTGGCGGAGAACACGACGTCCTCGCCGGTCGCCGCGGCCCCGCCGAGGCGGACGGTCACGGTGTTGCCGACGGCGTCCTTCATCTGCGACGCGACGGTGCGCATCCAGATCAGCTCGTAGAGGCGGAACTGGTCGCCGGTCAGGCCGGTCTGCGCCGGGGTGCGGAAGCTGTCGCCGGCGGGCCGGATCGCCTCGTGCGCCTCCTGGGCGTTCTTGACCTTGCTCGCGTAGACCCGGGGGGCGTCGGGCAGGTACTCGCCGCCGTACAGCTCGCGCACCTGGGCCCGCGCCGCACCGACGGCCGCGTCCGACAGCGTGGTGGAGTCGGTACGCATGTAGGTGATGAAGCCGTTCTCGTACAGCCGCTGCGCCACCGACATGGTCACCGACGCGCTCATGCCGAGCTTGCGGCTGGCCTCCTGCTGGAGGGTGGTGGTGCGGAACGGCGCGTACGGCGAGCGCCGGTACGGCTTGGCCTCGACGGAGCGGACCTCGAACGTCGAGTCCTGCAGCGCGCCGGCGAGCGCCTCGGCGCGAGCCCGGTCGAGGTGCACGACGTTGGCGTTCGCCTTGAGCACGCCGTCCTGGCCGAAGTCGGAGCCGCGGGCGACCCGGACGTCGTCGACGGAGTGCAGCTTGGCCGGGAACATCCGCTGGTCGTGCTTGGCGCCGGCGTCGAAGGTGCCCTCGAGGTCCCAGTAGGACGCGACCCGGAAGCGCATCCGCTCCCGCTCCCGGTCGACGACCAGGCGGGTCGCCACGGACTGCACCCGGCCCGCGGACAGGCCGGACATGACCTTCTTCCAGAGCACCGGGCTGACCTCGTAGCCGTAGAGGCGGTCGAGGATGCGGCGGGCCTCCTGGGCCTCGACGAGGTCCATGTCCAGCTCGCGCGGGTTCTCGGCGGCGGCCAGGATCGCCGGCTTGGTGATCTCGTGGAAGACCATCCGCTTGACCGGGATGCCCTTCGGCTTCAGCTCGTCGAGCAGGTGCCAGGCGATCGCCTCCCCCTCGCGGTCCTCGTCGGTGGCGAGGTAGAGCTCGTCGGCGTCCTTGAGCAGGGTCTTCAGCTTGGAGATGTGCGACTTCTTGTCGCGCGGTACGACGTAGTACGGCTCGAAGCCGTGGTCGACGTCGACCGCGAGGCGGCCCCACGGCTTGTCCTTGATCTTCGCCGGCGTGTCCGCGGCGCTGTTCGGGAGGTCGCGGATGTGGCCGATGGAGGACTCGACGACGTACCCCTGGCCGAGGTACCCGCCGATCGTGCGGGCCTTCGCCGGGGACTCGACGATCACCAACTTGTGGGCCACTGGACCTCTGTCTCCTGCTGCGTTGCTACTGGGGTTGCTACCGGGGCTGCTGCGCGCCGATGTGGGCGTACGGCTGGACACGGTAGCGCGAACCCCGCGAAAGCCATTCCCGGGCGGCTGGTCCAGACGGCGTCGACGGCCCGGTGACACGCCTGCGGAGGCGACCTACCGTCGGTCCATGGGACAGCACCGGATCGTCCCCATCTGCGTCGCCCTCGTCCTCGTGGCGGCGGTGACCGCCGCGAGCGCGGAGCCGGTCGGGCGGGACGGGAATCACGGCGTCCACGGCTCCGTCTCGACGACCACCCCGGCCGGCGGGACCAACACGGTGACCTCGGGCAACGTGCCGAAGGACACCGACCTCATCTCGATCCTGGTGGGGGATGAAGCCGGCGACACCGCCCTCTTCAAGTCGATGACGTTCTCCTTGATGCAGTTCAAGACGCCGGGCAAGCGCACGGTCGCGTGTGCCGTCCTGGCGGGACGCACGCTGAAGAAGATGCGCGACCTCGCCGTCGGCACCGACCTCAGTCCCGAGGCGTTCGAGAGCCTCGCCCAGACCGTCGCGCTGGCCCACGCCGCCTTGTGCCTGCGGATCGCCCGGTTGATGGCGGACATCGAGTCGGAGGCGCCGGCTCGCGCGGGCCGGGCGGCCGCCAGGTCGTGCGACGTCGTACCCATCAGCGTCGCCGTACGGACCGAGCGCACCGAGGACGGCGGCTACCGCGTCGTCCCCACCGGCAAGCTCACGGACCGGGCCAAGCCGCTCCCCGCCAAGATCACCTGCAAGGGCAAGGACGGGAAGCTCAAGATCGCGATCAAGGCCAAGAAGGGGACCGACCTGAGCAAGGGCCTCCAGAAGAGCGTCAAGTTCGGGATCGTGAGCCCGTCCGACGCGACGAGCGACGCCCACATCAAGGTCGGCTTCAAGGGATGAGGAAGCCCTCCGCGACCAGCTCCCGCACCCTCGGGAGGTAGGTGTCCCGGGTCTCGGCCGGGTCGCGGTCGAGCAGCTGCGCGACCGCGTCCAGGATCTGCCCGACGGTGAGCTCGCCGTCGCTGGCGCCGACCAGCGCGGCCTCGACGGTGTCGACCCGCCGGGCCCGGCGCAGCCCGCGCTGCTGGCGCAGCACCACCGTCTCCGGGTCCTCGGCCCCGGGCGCGCCGACGGTCTCCTGGCGCACGTCGGGGCGGGCGGTCAGGCGGGAGCCGAGGTCGACCCGGGTCTCGGCCGCGCGGGCCCAGTCGCGGATCGCGGGGGCGATCGGCTGCTCCACGTCGTACGGCCACTCGAGCAGCTCGCGGCGCGAGGACCCGGTGCGATGCAGGTTGATCCAGCCGAAGCCGATCGCCTCGACGCCCTGGTCCTCGAACCACGACAGCCAGGTGTCGTACCGCACCAGGTAGTCGACCGAGCCGTGCAGGCCGGCGTCCTTGAGCCAGAGCTCGACGTACGACGCGGGGTCGACCACCTCGCGCTGCACGACGTACGCGTCGGTGCCCTCGGGCACCCAGGCGGCGAGCCGCTCGTCCCAGGGCACATCGGTGGCGATCACCCAGTTCGCCAGCACCTGGCACCAGCCCCCGTCGGTGAGGTGGTCGGGCGCGGCCCGCACGATGTCCTCGACGACGCGGTCGCCCGGCAGCCCGGAGTCGCGGTAGACCAGCCGCTCGCCGGTCGCCGGCGAGATCACGAACGGCGGGTTCGTGGTGATGAGGTCGAACCGCTCCCCCGCCACCGGCTCGAAGAACGAACCCTCGCGCACGTCGACCGGCGCGGAGACCTCGTTCAGGTCGACGTTGAAGCGGGCCAGGCGGAGCGCCCGCCGGTTGACGTCGGTGGCGACCACGGCGTCGCTGTGCCCGGCGAGGTGCAGCGCCTGGACCCCGCTGCCGGTGCCGAGGTCGAGCGAGCGCCCGACCCGGTCGCGGATGGTGAGCTGGGCCAGCGACGTCGACGCCGAGCTGATCCCGAGCACGTGGTCCGGGCCGACCCGGCTGCTGCCGCCGTCCAGGCCGGGCGTGAGGTCGCTGACCACCCAGTGGTGCTGGTCGTCCGTGGCGTAGGGCCGGACGTCGAGGCGGGCGGCGACCTCGCCCACCGTCTGCTCGAGGAAGCCCTCGGCCGCCAGCCGGTCGACCAGGCCGGGCAGGGCGCGCTGCGCGGCCGCCAGCTCGACCGGCGCCTGGAGCAGGAACAGCCGGATCAGCGTCTCGAGCGGCCAGCCCCCCGTCGTACGGCGGAGGCCGGGCGTCGTCTCGTTGCGCGCGAGGGCCTCGTGTGCCACGGGGCCGAGCACCTCCGCGACCGCGTCGTAGGTGAACCCGGCCATCACCAGGGCGGCACGCAGCCGGTGCGGCAGCTCGGGCACGGGGGGCTCGGTCACGGACCGACACTAGACCGCGTTCCTGAGCGATGGTCCAGACCGCAGGTTCGGGCGCCGCCTGTGACGGGCATCACCCGGCAGGACGACGCGCCGACGGCGGTGCGTCCTGGGGAGGAATCGATGCGGAACTCTGCGCGCGCTCTCGGCGCCACGGTGGTCACGGCACTCGTCGCCGGCGGCATGACCTGGGGATCGTCCCTGGTGCTGCAGGCGGCCGCCGCACCACCACCCGGCGCGCCCGCGTCCCGGGTCGCCCTCGATCCCGAGCTCCCCACCGTCACGCTTCCGACGACCACTCTTCCGAGCGTTCCGCTCCCCACCTCGACGGAGTCCACCGCCACGGCCGCGGCGTCGCCGGTCGACGACCTCCTCCAGCTCGTCGGTGGCCTCGAGCTGCCCGCCTCGGCGGAGGTCGGGCAGCTGATCGCGCCGACCGACCCGGTGTGGAGCCTGCCGGGCGTGACCACGAGCTTCCAGTGGCTGCGCGACGGGGCGCCGATCCCGGGGGCGACCGGTCCGACCTTCGTCCCGACGCTCGAGGACGCCGGGCACGCGATCTCGGCCCAGGTGACCGGGACGCTGGCCGGTGTCCCGGCGGTCACCGTGATCACCGACGCGCTCGACATCCCGCTGGCCCAGGGCACCCAGCTGAGCCCGACGGGCGACGTGTCCATCGGCGGCCCCAAGAAGATCGGGACGACGGCGACCCTGACCGGCCCGACGTGGGACCAGGAGGGCGTGACGAACGACTACCGGTGGCTGCGCGACGACGCCCCGATCGCCGGCGCCACCGCGGCGACGTACGCCCTGGTGGCCGAGGACTTCGGCCACGCCATCTCCGTCAAGGTCACCGGGCACAAGGAGGGCTTCACCGACAACACCGTGACCAGCGACCCGGTCCGGCCCGCGATCGGCGACGCGCTCCAGTTCGTGACGAAGCCGCGGGTCACCGGCACGGGCGCGGTCGGCAGGCTGCTCACCGCCGACCCCGGGCAGTGGTCCGGCGGCACCGAGGGCTCCGGTCCGCCGGCGTACACCTACCAGTGGCTGCGCAACGGGACCGCGATCAGCGGCGCGGTGGCGCAGACCTACCAGGTCGAGTCGGCGGACGTCGGCAGGGACCTCGCGGTGCTGGTGACCGCCACGCGGCCCGCGTACAAGGCCGGCAGGTTCACGACCGCCCCGGTCCACGTCGCCAAGCTCGCCTCGACGCTCACCGCGTCGCTCGCGTCGAAGACCGTGAAGAAGGGCAAGGCCGCGACCATGCGGCTGGTGCTGAAGGTGCCCGGGGTGGCGTCGCCCACGGGCGCCGTGAAGATCCTGGACGGCTCCAGGGCGCTCGCGAAGGGCGCTTTCGCCAAGGGCGGCCACGGCCGGCTGGTCGTGAGGCTCGCGAAGCTGAAGCCGGGCAAGCACCGGCTCAAGGCCGTGTACGCCGGCTCGCCCACCGTCGCGGGAGCGACGTCGAAGGTCCTCACGCTCACCGTCGCCAGGTAGCCGTACGACGAAAGGCCCGCCCGAGTGTCCTCGGGCGGGCCTTCGTCGTTGCGGTCGCGCTAGTGCTGCGGTGCCTCGAACTGCTGCGTCGGCGCGGGGTCGCTCGGGGGAGCGGCCTGGACCGGCGGCGGGGGCGGCGGCGGCGCGGACCGGCCGGGCGCGTCGTCCTCGCCGATCACCGTCGAGCGGCGCTTGGAGACGTACACCGCTGCGACGATGCCCGCGAACGCGACCACCGCGATCACGATGCGCAGCGGCGTGTTGGCGTCCTCGCCGAACGACAGCTTCACGATCGCGCCCACGATCAGCAGCGACACCAGGTTCATCACCTTGAGCAGCGGGTTGATCGCCGGGCCGGCGGTGTCCTTGAACGGGTCGCCGACGGTGTCGCCGATCACCGTGGCGGCGTGGGCCTCGGACCCCTTGCCGCCGTGGTTGCCGTCCTCGACCAGCTTCTTGGCGTTGTCCCAGGCGCCGCCCGAGTTGGCGAGGAACACCGCCATCAGGGTGCCGGTCGCGATCGCGCCGGCCAGGAACCCGGCGAGCGGCCCGACGCCGAGACCGAAGCCGACGGCGATCGGGGCGAGGATGGCCAGCAGGCCGGGCGTCGCGAGCTCGCGCAGCGAGTCCTTGGTGACGATGTCGACCACGCGCCCGTACTCCGGACGGCCGGTGCCCTCCATGATCCCGGGGATGTCGCGGAACTGCCGGCGCACCTCGAAGACCACCGCGCCGGCCGCCCGGCCGACGGCATTGATCGCGAGGCCCGAGAAGAGGAACACCACCGCGGCGCCGAGCAGCATGCCGACCAGGACGTTCGGGTAGGACGCGTCGAACTGGAGCGACAGCATGCTCAGCCTGCCGGGCTCCTCGGTCACGCGGATCTCGTCCAGCGCCTCGGCGAGCGCGTTGGTGTAGGACCCGAACAGCGCGCTGGCCGCGAGCACCGCCGTGGCGATGGCGATGCCCTTGGTGATGGCCTTCGTGGTGTTGCCGACCGCGTCGAGCTCGGTGAGGATCTGGGCGCCCGCCTCGTCGACGTCGCCCGACATCTCGGCGATGCCCTGGGCGTTGTCCGACACCGGGCCGAACGTGTCCATGGCGACGATCACGCCGACGGTCGTCAGCAGGCCGCAGCCGGCGAGGGCGACGGCGAAGAGCGCCACCGGGATCGAGCCGGCGCCGATCAGGAACGCCCCGAAGACCGCGGCGCCGATGACCAGCGTCGTGTAGACGGCGGACTCGAAGCCGACCGCGAGGCCGGAGAGGATCACCGTCGCCGCACCGGTCAGCGACGTCTTGCCGACGTCCTTGACCGGGCGATGGTCCGTGCCGGTGAAGTAGCCGGTGAGGCTGAGGATGATCGACGCGAGCGCGATGCCGATGAGGACCGCGACCGAGGCCACGATCCGCGGGTCGGCGTCGGACTGGACCGTGCCGTTCGCGAAGTCCGCGAAGTCGCCCGGCAGGTAGACGAACGCCAGGATCACGCTCGCCACCGCGCCGATCGCCGCCGAGATGTAGAACGCCCGGTTGATCGTGACCAGGCCGTTCTCGCCGGTGCGCGGGCGGCACAGGTAGACGCCGGCGACCGCGGTCAGCGCGCCGATGGCCGGGATCAGGAGCGGGAACACCAGGCCCTTGTCGCCGAACGCCTGGGAGCCCAGGATCAGCGCCGCGACCAGGGTGACGGCGTACGACTCGAACAGGTCGGCCGCCATGCCGGCGCAGTCGCCGACGTTGTCACCGACGTTGTCGGCGATCGTGGCGGCGTTGCGCGGGTCGTCCTCCGGGATGTTCTGCTCGACCTTGCCGACCAGGTCCGCGCCGACGTCCGCGGCCTTGGTGAAGATGCCGCCGCCGACTCGCATGAACATCGCGAGCAGGGCCGCGCCGAAGCCGAAGCCCTCGAGCACGTGGGGTGCGTGGTCCTGGAACAGGATCACCACGAGGCTGGCGCCGAGCAGGCCGAGGCCGACGGTCAGCATGCCGACGGTCGCTCCGGTGCGGAAGCCGATGTTCATCGCCGGGTTGCGGCCCTCGGTCTGCGCGGCCGACGCCACCCGGAGGTTGGCCCGCACGGCCAGCGACATGCCGAGGTAGCCGACGGTGGCGGAGAAGCCGGCGCCGACGAGGAAGAACACCGACCGGAAGATCCGGACCGTGGCGTCGTCGGCGGGCAGGGCCAGCAGCAGGAAGAACGCGACCGCGGCGAAGATCGCCAAGGTGCGGAACTGCCGCTGCAGGTACGCGTTCGCGCCCTCCTGCACCGCCTGGGCGATGTTCTTCATGTTGTCGGTGCCCTCACCGGCGGCAAGTACTTCCTGGCGGAACATGGCCGCCATCGCGAGCGCGCCCAGCGCGATCAGTGCGACGACGATGACCAGGACGAGATTGCCCCCGGAGACTTCCACCGCGGCGGGATAGATCCCCGTCATGCGAGTCCTCCTGGGAGTGATGGAGTGATGCAGATCTCACGGACGGGCCGGAGTCTACGCATGGCCGGCCGCGCGGCGGCACGCGGTTGTGACCCGGACCACATCACGTGTCGTGGTGCAGTACCCGAAATGGCGACGGACCCCTCGTCGTACGACGAGGGGTCCGTGGCGAGGAACGTCAGCTGCCGGCGAGGGCGGCGTCCGCGGACTCGTGGATGACGAACACCTTGGCGAGGCCGGTGATGCGGAAGATCTTGAGCAGCCGGTCCTGGTTGCACACCAACTGCAGGGAGCCGTCGTGGGCGCGCACCTTCTTCAGGCCGCCGACCAGGACACCGAGCCCCGTGGAGTCGAGGAACTCGACCTCCTCCATGTCGATGACGATGTCGTAGACACCGCCCGCGACCAGCTCGGTGATCTTGTCGCGCAGCTTGGGAGCCGTGTAGACGTCGATCTCGCCACCGACGGCAACGATGGTCTTGCCACCGGCTTCGCGCGTCGTCAGAGTCAGGTCCACCTATGTCTCCCGGGTGCAGCTGGTCAGGTCGCCGGAGGCGTCGCGGGAAGGCACCCCGACATCCGGCCAGCACAATGAAACCACGCCTGTGGCGATGTGTGCACAAGTAGTCGACAGACGGCGCGGTGCGAGCGCCTCGCCGCCGCCGATGTCGGCGCCGTGGCGGACAATGGTCGGGTGACGTCGACGGTCGGATCCCGACCCCCCGGTGCGACCGGTGTGCGCGGCGTGGTCGAGCGGCTCGCCGCCGTCCCCGGCCGCGAGGACCGGCTGCGTCATCTCGAGGTCCTGCCGGCGCGGCCCGCCCGCCACGCCGACTGGCCGGCGTGGGCCGCCGGCGACGTCGTCGCGGCCTTCCGGGCCCGCGGCGTCGACACGCCGTGGGTGCACCAGGCCGCCGCGGCCGACGCCGCGCACCACGGCCAGCACGTCGTGATGGCGACCGGCACCGCGTCCGGCAAGAGCCTGGGCTACCAGCTCCCGGCGCTGTCCGCCGTCCGCTCGGCACGGCGCACGCGGGGCCAGCGCGGCGCGACCGTCCTCTACCTCGCGCCCACCAAGGCGCTCGCCCAGGACCAGCTGGCCGGCATCTCGGCGCTCGGGCTCGACGTCCGGGTCACCACCCACGACGGCGACAGCAGCCGCGAGCAGCGGGACTGGGCGCGCGACCACGCGGAGTACGTCCTCACCAACCCCGACATGCTGCACCGCTCCCTGCTGCCCGGGCACGCGCGGTGGGCGTCGTTCCTCGGCTCGCTGCGCTACGTCGTGGTCGACGAGTGCCACCACTACCGCGGCGTGTTCGGCGCGCACGTCTCGCACGTGCTCCGGCGGCTGCGCCGGATCTGCGCGCTGTACGGCGCGTCGCCGACGTTCGTGCTCGCGTCCGCGACCGTCGCCGAGCCGGAGGTCTTCGCCGGCCGGCTGACCGGCCTCGACGTGCTGGCGGTCACCGGCGACGCCTCGCCGCGCGGCGAGGTCTCGCTGGTGCTGTGGGAGCCGCCGCTCACCTCGTTCACGGGCGAGAACGGCGCGCCGGTGCGCCGGGCCGCGTCCTCGGAGACCGCCGACCTGCTGGCCGACCTGGTCGCGGAGGACGTCCGCACGCTCGCGTTCATCCGGTCCCGCCGGGGCGCGGAGCAGGTGGCGATGACCGCCGCCGAGCTGCTCGCCGAGGTCGACCCCGCGCTGCCCGGCCGGGTGGCGTCGTACCGCGGCGGCTACCTGCCCGAGGAGCGCCGGGCGATCGAGGAGGCGCTGCGCCGCGGCGAGCTGACCGGGCTGGCGGCGACCAACGCGCTCGAGCTCGGCATCGACATCAGCGGCCTGGACGCGGTGCTGATGGCCGGCTTCCCCGGCACCCGCGCCGCGCTGTGGCAGCAGGTGGGCCGGGCCGGCCGCGGGGCCCAGGACGCGCTCGGGCTGCTGGTCGCGCGCGACGACCCGCTGGACACCTACCTGGTCGGCCACCCGGAGGCGCTGCTGGGCGCCCCGGTCGAGGCGACCGTGTTCGACCCCTCCAACCCGTACGTCCTCGGCCCGCACCTGTGCGCCGCCGCGCACGAGGCGCCGCTGACGGAGGCGGACCTGCCGCTGTTCGGGCCGACCGCGCTCGAGGTCGTGGACGCGCTCACCGAGGGCGGGCTGCTCCGCCGGCGGCCGCGGGGCTGGTTCTGGACCGACCGGCGTCGCGCCAGCGACCTGGCCGACATCCGCTCGACGGGCGGGTCGCCGGTGCAGCTGATCGAGGCGGACACCGGCCGGGTCGTCGGCACCGTCGACGCCTCCAGCGCGCACGGCACCGCCCACCCCGGCGCCGTCTACGTCCACCGGGGCGAGACCTGGCTGGTGCGGTCGCTGGACCTCGAGGACCACGTGGCGGTGATCGAGCGCGCCGAGCCCGACTACTCGACCAGCGCCCGGGAGGTCACCGACATCTCGATCGTCCGCGAGCGCGAGTACGCGTGGTGGGGCGACTGCCGGCTGTCCTTCGGCGACGTCGACGTGAGCCACCAGGTGGTGTCCTTCCTCAAGCGCCGCCAGCCCGGCGGCGACGTGCTCGGCGAGGAGCCGCTCGACCTGCCCGAGCGCTCGCTGCGCACCACCGCCGTGTGGTGGACGGTGCCGGACGCCGCGCTGGCCGAGGCCGGGCTGACCGGCCGCGACCTGCCGGGCGCGGCGCACGCCGCCGAGCACTGCTCGATCGGCCTGCTGCCGCTGTTCGCCACCTGCGACCGGTGGGACATCGGTGGCGTCTCGACCGCGGTGCACCCGGACACCGGCCTGCTCACGGTCTTCGTCCACGACGGCCACCCGGGCGGGGCGGGGTTCGCCGAGCGCGGGTTCCGGGCCGCCCGCGAGTGGCTGACCGCGACCCGCGACACGATCCGGTCCTGCGAGTGCGACGAGGGCTGCCCCTCGTGCATCCAGTCGCCCAAGTGCGGCAACCAGAACAACCCGCTCGACAAGGCCGGCGCCGCCGCGCTCCTCGACGTACTGCTCGGGTAGCCGTAGGGTCCGGCCATGGTCGTCCTGGGATTGCTGCTCATGGCCGTCGGCGCGGTCGCCGTCGTGGGTGCACTGTTCACCGCGGAGGGGTCGACCCAGCTGTTCGGCCTGGACATCAGTGCGCTGGCGATGTTCTTCGTCGGGCTCGGCGCCGGCCTCGCGATCGTGTGGGGCTTCGGGTTCTCCAAGTGGGGCACCAAGCGCACCCTGCGGCAGCGCCGCGAGAGCAAGCAGCTCAGCGAGCTGCACGAGAAGCTCGAGAAGCGCGAGGCCGAGGAGCGCGCCGACGAGAACGACCGCCAGGAGCGCAGCTACTAGGGCTGGGCCGGTCCCGCCCGCGCCTCCGCCGAGAGGTCGGCGACCTGGCCGAGCCAGTGCGGCCCGTCGACGGTCACCGTGACGATCGCGTCGCGGCCTTGGAGAGCGCAGGCGACCAGGCGGGCGTCGTTGGCCGCGGCGACCGCGGAGCCGGCGGCGCACGGGTCGCGGCCGGTGCCCACCGCGTCGGCCGCCGCCAGCGCCGCCAGGTCGGCCGCGGACTGGGCGACCCGGTGGGCCCGCACCATCGCCGCGACCACGCCCAGCGCGGCGCCGAGCAGGAGCAGCACCGAGATGCAGGCGACGGCGAACAGGGTCGCCGAGCCGCGCTCGCCCCTCACGGAGACGACTCCTCGGCGGCCGCCACCGCCTGCGCCGACACCGTGACGCCGGGCAGCCGGCCGAACAGCCCGCCCGGCCCGGCGACCCGGCCCACGACGACGGCGGTGACCTGACCGCCGTCGTCGCGGACGGTGACCGCGCTGCCCGCCGGGGCCACCCGCTCGCCGCGGGCCACGGCCTCCGGAACGGCGTCGCCCCGGGCGACCGCGCGGGCGGTCTCCCGGGCGGCGTCGACCGCGCGGACCTGCGCCGCTCCGACCGCGAGCAGCCACACCAGGCCGAGGGTCACCGCGACCAGCAACGGCAGCACCATGGCCAACTCGGCGGTGGCGGCCCCGCGCTCGCGGTCGGTGTGGCTCATCCGATGCCCAGCAGGCTCAGCACGTGGTCGAACAGGGTCTTGAGCAGCTGGTCGCCGAACCCGCCGGTGAGCAGCTTGTAGAGCAGGCCCGCGAGGCCGGCCCCCGCGGCGGTGCCCACGGCGTACTCGGCGGTGGTGATCCCGCGCTGGTCCCCCGCGTGGGAGCGGCGGCGAAGGTGGTGGGTCATCTGGCTCTCCGTTTCCCGGCCGCCCGGTGCGGCCGACGACGTCGACCCTGCGCCAGTCCGGGGACGTCGCGCCGAGCCCGCCGGACGCGCTGTGGAAGCCGCTGCGGGACGGGGCGCGGTGGACGACAGGTGGGCCGTCAGAGGTCCAGCGCGGTGAGCAGTGCCACCACCAGCGGGACGATCCCGACGAGCACGAACGCGGGCAGCAGGCACAGCCCCAGCGGCAGCGCCGCCTTCACCCCGACCGCGCGGGCGCGGTCCTCGGTCTCGGCCCGGCCGGCTCGGGCGAGGTCGTCGGCGAGCCGCTCCATCGACGCGACGACCGGTGCGCCGGAGGCGTGGGCCCGGGCGAGCGCGCGACCGAGGCGGCCCAGCTCCGGGTCCGCAGCGAGACCCTCCCAGACCTGGACCGGGTCGAGGCCGAGCGACAGCCGGGCGGCCACGGGGGCCAGCCGGTCGGCGGCGGCGCCGGGCAGGGCCGCGGCGACCACCGCCACGCCGTCGCCGGGCGCGGCGCCGCCGCGCAGGGTCGCGGCGAACAGCTCCACCACGTGCGGCAGGTCGCGCCGTACCTCGGCCCGCCGCCGGCGCACGTCCGCGGGCTCGGCCCGGCCGACTGCCGTCCAGGTGGCCACGGCGGCAGCCGCGCCGGCGACCGGCGCCACCGGCCCCTGCAGGAACAGGAACGCACCGAGGCCGGCCAAGCCGCTCCACAGCAGCCGGTGCCGGTGCAGCCAGCCGGCGGCGCTGGGAGCCGCGGTCGCACCCCGGACCCGCAGGACCGGCCGCGCGGGGAAGGCGAGGGCGGCGGCCACGGCGGCGCAGGCGACCGGCACCCAGGTCACGGCTCGACCTCGGCGGCGATCGCCTCGATCCACCAGAGCCCGGCGAGCCCGAACGCCAGGCCGCCGGCGAGGCAGCCGAGGCCGGCCGGGGTGCGCAGCAGGAACCCCCACGGGTCGCCGCCCGCACCGGACCCCATGAGGAGCGCGAGCACCGGGAGCCCGGCCACCAGCCGCGCGGTGGCACGGGCCGAGGCGAGCTCGCCCTCCACCACTCGGCGGGTGGCCGCCGCGGCGCGCAGCGACTCCGCGAC
>NZ_BAAAJE010000005.1:17224-38951 GCF_039526625.1 Nocardioides aquiterrae | reverse complement strand
AGCTGGTCGAGCTGGCCCCCGGCGTCACCGAGGCCGAGGTCCGCGAGAAGACCGAGCCCGAGCTGGTCTGATGCGGCGCTGCTCATGAGACTGGCGGTCGCCGGCGGCACCGGACTGGTCGGCCGGCTGGTGGTCGAGGAGGCCGCTGCCCGCGGCCACGAGGTCGTCGTGCTCGCGCGGTCGGCGGGCACCGACCTGACCACGGGCACCGGCCTGGCCCAGCGGCTCGCCGGCGTCGAGGCCGTCGTCGACGCCACCAACCACGTCTCGCAGAAGCGGGCCGAGGCCGAGGCGTTCTTCGGCGGCGTCACCCGCCACCTGCTGGACGCGGAGGCTGCGGCCGGCGTGGGCCACCACGTGGTGCTCTCCATCGTCGGCATCGACGACGTGGACACGGGCTACTACGCGGGGAAGCGGCTCCAAGAGCGGCTCGTGGCGGAGGGCCCGCTGCCCTGGACGGTGCTGCGGGCGACGCAGTTCCACGAGTTCGCCGAGCAGGCGCTGGGCTTCGCGCGGGTCGGGCCGTTCTCGCTGGTGCCGCGGATGCTGAGCCAGCCGGTCGCCGCCCGCGAGGTCGCCGCCCACCTGGTCGACCTCGCCGAGGCGGGTCCCGCCGGGCGGGCGCCCGAGCTCGCCGGACCGGAGCGGCACCAGATGACCGACCTGGCGCGCCGGGTCGCGCGCGGGCGACGCGTCGTACCCGTGCCGCTGCCGGGGAAGGCCGGCCGGGCGATGCGGGCGGGTGCCCTCTGCCCGGCGGGGGCCGGGCCGCGGGGGCGGCTCACCTTCGAGGAGTGGCTCGCCGCGCGGTGAGGCGATGAGTCCCGCCCGCTGGGCGGGTCGGTACGGGCATGAACAAGGTCATCGCCTCCATCACCACCTCGGTCGACGGGTACGTCGTCGGCCCCGACGACCGCCCCGGGCAGGGCCTCGGCGTCGGGGGCGAGCGGCTGCACTACTGGGTCATGGGCGGGCCGTGGGCGTACGCCGACGACGGCCGCGACACCGACGGCATGCGGGGCGCCGACCGCGAGTTCTTCGAGGCGCTCACCTCGGGCATGGGCGCCGGGATCGTCGGCCGCGGGATGTATGAGGCGGCGGGGGCGTGGGGCGGCACCAACCCGTTCCCCGGGCCGCTCGTCGTGCTCACTCACCGCACGGAGGACCAGCCGCCGGCCGAGACCGGCTTCCACTTCGTCGACGGCTTCGACGCGGCCCTGCGGGCGGCCCGCGAGCTCGCGGGTGACGGCGTCGTCGCGCTCGGCGGCGGGGCCGACCTGATCCGCCAGGGCCTCGCCGCAGGCGTCGTCGACGAGCTGGCGATCTCGACGGCTCCGGTCGTGCTGGGCGCGGGCAAGCGCCTCTTCGAGGGGTTCGACCGAGACCTCGACCTCGAGATCACGGGGACGTGGAGCTCGCCGTACGCGACCCATGTCCGGTACGCGCTGCGGTGACGACCGCCAGCGCCGCGAGGGCGACCGCGAGCACGTAGACCCCGGTGAACGGGTCGACGCCCGCGTCCTGCCCGAGAGCGAAGACGACGCCGGCGAGCGACAGCGCGAGCGCGCCGCCCAGCGAGTCCGCGATGGACAGCGCCGAGGAGTTGAAGCCGCGGTCGCCGTCGGTGGAGGCCGCGAGCATCGCCACCCCGGTGCGCGGGTAGCCCAGGCCCATCCCCGCCCCGGCGACGACGTACGCCGCCATCGCCAGCGCGGGGTGGACGTGCGCGCGGACGGCCAGGGCCAGGCCCGCCGTACCGAGGAGGAGCAGGGTGCACCCCCAGCGCATCACCGCGGTGTGCGAGAGCCGCTCGCCGATCCGGGACTGGACCTGGCTGGCCGCTGCCCAGGGACGCCGACGCCGGTCAGGGCGAGTCCGGCGATCCCCGCGGAGAGCCCCCAGTTCTCCTCGAGGACGAACACGATGTAGGCCTCGGCCGCGAAGAAGGACGCACTCATCAGGCCGCGGGTGCCGATCACGGACGGCAGCCCCGGGCGCGCGAGCAGCGCCCCGGCGGGCAGCAGCTGGCGCAGCGCGAGCAGCACCACGAGCGCGGCCGGCGGGAAGGCGTCGAGGGCGAGGACGGCGGCCGCGCCGACCAGGGCCCACGCGAGCCGGGACCGCGGCGTGGGCTCGCCCGCGGCCGTCGTACCGACCCGGCGGAGGGCGGGGGCCACGAGGGCGCCGGCGGCGGCCGCCAGCGCGACCGCCCCGAGGAAGACCCACCGCCAGCCGATCGCGTGGGCCACCCACGCGGCGAGGGCCGGCCCGAACAGCGACGGCAGGACCCACGCGGCGGCGAAGCTCGCGAAGACCGCGGGCTGCAGGACCGCCGGGAAGACCAGCCCGACCAGCACGTAGAGGCCGACGGTGAGCGCGCCGCCGCCGAGGCCCTGCAGGACGCGGCCGGCCACCAGGACCTCCATCGACGGCGCCGTGCCGCAGACCACCAGGCCGACCGCGAAGAGGACCAGGGACGCCACCAGGGGTACGGCGGGCCCGCGGCGGTCGCTCCACGCGCCGGCGCTCACCATGCCGACCACGCCGCTGGCGAGCGGCGCCGCGAACGCCAGCGCGTACAGCCCGACCCCGTCCAGCTCATCGGCCACCGTGGGCATCACCGTGGTCACGGCGAGCGCCTCGAACGCCACCAGCGCGCACAGCGCGAACATCCCGACCGTGGTGACGGCGTACGCCGGCGAGAGCAGTCGGGGCCGCGGGGTCGTGGCGGGGGCGGTCAGGGTCACGGAGGGACGGTAGGACCTCAACCGCGGTTGAGGTCAACCGAGTTCGGCGGGTCGCCCGAATGCCGGCCGCCCGGGCCGGGTAGGGACCGTCCATGAGCGTCGACACCGAGGTCGCCGAACGTCCGCCGAGATGGAGGGTCGTCGGACCCGGCCTGGTGGTCGCCGCCACCGGCGTCGGAGCTGCCGACCTGGTCGCGACGCTCGTCGCCGGGTCCCGCTACGGCTACACGCTGCTGTGGGTGGTGGTCCTCGGGACGGTGATGAAGGTGGTGCTGGTCGAGGGCGCCGGGCGGTACTCGCTGGCCAGCGGCCGCACGATCTTCGAGGGCTGGCGCAGCATGGGCCGCTGGACGACCTGGTACTTCGCGCCGTACATCGTGGTGTGGGGCTTCGTGTACGGCGCCACCGCGATGTCGTCGTCCGCGCTGCCCGTCGTGGCGCTGTTCCCGGACCTGGACCTGCGGTGGGTCGCGGTCGTCTCGGGGGTGATCGGGCTGGTGCTCGTGTGGTTCGGCTCGTACGCGTCGTTCGAGAAGGTCATGGTGGCGCTGGTCGGGATCATGTTCGTGGCGGTGGTCGGCGCGGCCGCGCGGACCGCGCCGAACCTCGGCGAGATCGTGCGCGGGCTGCGGCCGGCCATCCCCGAGGGCAGCCTGCTCTACCTCCTCGGCCTCGCCGGCGGGGTCGGCGGCACGATCACGCTGGCGGCCTACGGCTACTGGCTGCGGGAGAAGGGCTGGTCGACGCCCCGCTTCATGCGGGTGATGCGGATCGACAACGGCGTCGCCTACGCCGTCACCGGGCTGTTCGTCGTCTGCACGCTGATCCTCGGCGCCGAGCTGCTCTACTCCGCGAACATCGCGCTGTCGGCGGGGGACCGGGGCCTCGTCGACGTCTCCGACGTGCTCGAGGAGCGGTACGGCACGGCGTACCACGTGGTCTTCCTGGTGGGCTTCTGGGCGGCGTCGATGTCGTCGCTGATCGGCGTGTGGAGCGGGGTGAGCCTGATGTTCGCGGACTTCGTCGGCAACCTGCGCGGGCTGCCGCCCGGGGCCGAGGAGACGCGCACCGGCGGGCGGCTGTTCCGCACCTACCTGCTGTGGCTGACGTTCCCGCCGATGCTCCTCCTGCTGCTCGACCAGCCGGTCGGGCTGATCCTGGCGTACGGCGTGCTGGGGTCGCTGTTCATGCCGTTCCTCGCCGTCACGCTCCTGGTGCTGCTCAACCGGCGCTCCGACGACGTGCCCGCGCAGTGGCGCAACCGCTGGCTGTCCAACGGCCTGATGGGTCTGTGCGCGCTGCTCTTCGCGGCGCTGGCCGCCAACGAGGTGCGCACCCAGCTGGCGCCGTACGTCGGCCTCTGGTGAGCGCGCGGACGGCGAGTAGGGTGCGCCCATGACCAAGTGGGAGTACCTGACCGCGCCGATCCTGACGCATGCGGCCAAGCAGATCCTGGACAACTTCGGCGCCGACGGGTGGGAGCTGGTGCAGATCGCGCCCGGCATGAACCCGGAGAACCTCGTCGGTTACTTCAAGCGGCCGGTCCAGGGATGAGCCTCGCGGAGGACCGCCTCGCCGAGCTCGGGCTCGCGGTGCCGGAGGTGGCCAAGCCGGTGGCGGCGTACGTCCCGGCGGTCGTCTCCGGCGACCTGGTGTTCACGTCCGGCCAGCTGCCGATGCGGAACGGCGAGTTGATGGTCACCGGCAAGGTCGGCGGCGAGGTCAGCGCCGAGGAGGCGACCGAGTGCGCCCAGCAGTGCGCGCTCAACGCGATCGCCGCGGTGAAGTCGATGATCGGCGACCTGGACCGGGTCGCGCAGGTGGTGAAGGTGGTCGCGTTCGTGGCCTCCACCCCGGACTTCACCGGCCAGCCGGGCGTCGCGAACGGTGCGTCCGAGCTGTTCGGCAAGGTCTTCGGCGACGCCGGTGTGCACGCGCGGTCGGCGGTCGGCGTACCCGTGCTGCCGCTGGACGCGCCGGTCGAGGTCGAGATCGTCGTCCGCATGGCGGAGTAGCCGGCGTGCAGATCCCCCTCCCGCCGGTCCCGCTGCCGGACCGGCTGGTCGAGTTCGCCCGGGAGTTCGAGGACGGGCGGCAGACCCCCGTGGAGCCGCGGAACGCCGCCACGGTGATCCTGATGCGGCCGTCCGAGCAGGGTCCGGAGGTGTACTACCTGCGCCGGCACGTCTCGATGGAGTTCGCGGGCGGGATGTGCGTCTACCCCGGCGGCGGCGTCGACCCGCGCGACTTCGACGCGGCGGTGGCCTGGGCCGGGCCGACCCCGGCGGAGTGGGCGGCGCGGCTCGGGTGCGACGAGGAGACCGCGCGGGCCCTGGTCTGCGCCGCGGTGCGGGAGACGTTCGAGGAGTCCGGCGTGCTGCTGGCCGGGACGTCGTCCACGGACGTCGTCGCCGACACGACCGGCGAGGACTGGGAGGCCGACCGGGCCGCACTGGAGTCGCGGGAGCTGTCGATGACGGAGTTCCTGAACAGCCGCGGGCTGGTGCTGCGCACCGACCTGCTCGGCGTCTGGGACGCCTGGCTGACGCCGGCGTTCGAGCCGAAGCGCTACCGGACCTGGTTCTTCGTCGCCTCGCTGCCGCTCGGCCAGGTGACGCGCGACGTGTCGACCGAGTCGTCGTCGGTCGCCTGGATCCCGGCGCGGGTCGCCGCAGAGCAGGCCGACACGGGTGATCTGGCGCTGATGCCGCCGACGTACCTGACCTCGATGGAGGTGGGCGAGCACGACTCTCCCGAGGAGGTGCTCGCGGTCGCGGCCGCCCGGTCGGTGGAGATGTTCTGCCCGACGGTCGAGCCGCTCGACGAGGGCTGGACGCTGTCCATGCCCGACCGGCTCCGGCCGCTGGTGGCCGGACGGCGCCCGGCATGAGCGCCTGGTCGGGCGGCTCGTTCGGCGCGCGCGGGCGCTGCCTGCTCGCCCCGAACCCGGGGCCGATGACGCTGGACGGCACCAACACGTGGGTGCTGCAGGAGCCCGGCGCCTCGGCGTGCGTCGTGGTCGACCCGGGACCGATCGAGGACGGGCACCTCGAGCGCCTGACCGCCGAGCTCGGCGACGTGGCCCTGGTGCTGCTCACGCACCACCACTTCGACCACGCGGAGGTGGCCGCGGAGTTCGCGCGGCGCAAGGGCTGCGCGGTCCGGGCCCTCGAGCCGTCGCTGTGCGTGGACGCCGCGCCGCTGACCGACGGGGAGTCCCTGACCGTGGACGGCCTCTCGCTGCGGGTGCTGACCACGCCCGGGCACACCGCGGACTCGGTGTCGTTCGTGGTCCCCGCCGACGGCGTCCTGCTCACCGGTGACATGGTGCTCGGCCGCGGCACGACGGTCGTCGCCCATCCCGACGGCCAGCTCGGCCCGTACTTCGACTCGATCACCCGGATGCGGGCGCTCGCCGCGGCCGGCGACGTGCGCGCGCTCTGGCCGGCCCACGGCCCGGTCCTCGACGACGCCCTCGGTGTGCTCGACTTCTACCTCGCCCACCGGCGCGAGCGGCTGGCCCAGGTCGAGGCCGCCCTGCGCGAGCTCGCCGTACCGCTGTCGTCCGACGTCGCCGAGGACGAGACGCTGCCCCGCCGCGTTGTCGAGGTGGTCTACGCCGACGTCGACCCGTCCCTCTGGGGCGCCGCCGAGCTCTCCGTCCGCGCCCAGCTCGCCTACCTCGCCTCCCGTTGAGTCCGGACTTCTGACCGTCGAGTCGGGAGTTGTGACGGTCGAGTCCGGAGTTCCGGACAGCGGACAGCCCGGTTGGCGTCCCGGCTGATGCCTCGCGCCGCGTTTTCCACAGCGGTGGGCCATGTCTGCCCCCGGCCCGAGAGAGCGAGGACAGGCTCGCCGCATGGAGCAGAACTGGCCCGACGGGCCCTTCAGACCCGATGAGCTGGGCATGTCGACCGCGGCCGTGCGCCGGGCGGTCCGTCAGGGGACCGTCCGCACCACGGTGCGAGGCGTGTTGGTGGCGGCGCACCTCCCGGACACCATCGAGCTCCGCGCTCGCGCGGTGGCGAAGGCCGCGCGGCCGCACCACGTCGTGACGGACCGGACGGCCGCCTGGCTGCATGACATCGACACCCATGTGTACGCCGAGCACGACGACGTCCCCCCGATCGAGACGTGCGCGCTGCGTGGTCACGAACCGACGACGCTCGAGGGAGTCGACGGGCGCACGCGCGACCTGCAGCCCGAGGACATCATGGAGCTGCACGGAACCCTGGTGACCACCCCGCTGCGGACGGCGCTCGACCTGGGATGCGTCCTGCGTCGGCGCGAGGCGTTCGCCGCCCTCTGCGCCTTCGCGCACCGGTTCGGCCTCACCCCGGAGGACTACCGGCGGGCCCTCCGCCGCTTTCGCCGGCGTCGCGGGGTCGTCCAGCTCCGAGAGCTGGTGTCTCTGGTCGACCACCGGATCGAGTCCCAGCGCGAGGCTTGGGTATACCTGGCGATCGCCGACGCGGGCGTGGCGCTGCCCGAGCCCCAGTTCTGGATCGCGATCAACGGCGTCCCGACCTACCGGTTGGACTTCGCGTATCCGCGCCACCGGGTCTGCGTCGAGTACGACGGTGGCGAGGCGCACGAAGGGCGAGAGGCCTACGACGAGGGCCGACGCCAGTGGCTGCGCGACCACGGCTGGACAGTCATCGTCGTGCGCGAGGGTGGCTTCAGCGATCCGCAGCTCGCCGGTTGGCTCACCGAGCTTCGGTCAGCGCTCGCCCCGAGCTACTCCAACCGGAGATGGTGACGAGAAGTCCGGACTCGACTGACGAGAAGTCCCGACTCGAGCGTCACAAGTCCGGACTCGACGTCAACGGGCGCGGCGGGCCAGGCGCTCGACGTCCATGATCACGACCGAGCGGGGCTCGAGGCGCAGCCAGCCGCGGGAGGCGAAGTCGGCCAGCGCCTTGTTGACGGTCTCGCGGGAGGCGCCGACCAGCTGGGCGAGCTCCTCCTGGGTGAGGTCGTGGTGGACGTGCACGCCGTCGTCGGCGGTCCGGCCGAAGCGGTCGGCGAGGTCGAGCAGCGCCTTGGCGACGCGGCCGGGGACGTCGGAGAACACCAGGTCCGCCACCACGTCGTTGGCCTTGCGCAGCCGGCCGGCGAGCTGGGCGAGCAGCCCGCGGGCGACCACGGGCCGGCCCTCGAGCCAGCGCAGCAGGTCCTCGTGCGACAGCGACGCGAACGACGCGTCGGTCACGGCGGTGACGGTGGCGGAGCGCGGGCCGGGGTCGAAGAGCGACAGCTCGCCGAACATCTGGCCGGGGCCGAGGATCGCGAGGAGGTTCTCCCGGCCGTCGGACGAGGTGCGGCCGAGCTTCACCTTGCCGTCGAGCACGATGTAGAGCTTGTCGCCGGAGTCGCCCTCGTGGAACAGCACGTCCCCACGGCGCAGCCTGGTCTCCGCCATCGACGCGCGCAGCGCGGTAGCGGCCTCGTCGTCGAGCGCGCTGAACAGCGGCGCCTGGCGCAGTACGTCGTTGTCCACGAATCCTCCTCGCAACGGGCCCGCGGAAGACGGGCTCCGCGGCGAATCCTATCCAGTGCAAAACATCACAGGAACCAGCCGGTCGGGCGCGGCGGATTCCCAGCCGGAATCGGCGGTGTCCACGGCCCGCCGTACGCTGGGGCGCGTGCCCGCCGCCCCCGTCGCCGCCGAGACCCGCACCGGCCTGGTGCGCCGCGCCCGGAAGATCGACCGGGTGCTCGCCGAGACCTACCCGGACGCGACGACCGAGCTGGACTTCGACGACCCGTTCCAGCTGCTCGTGGTGACGGTGCTGAGCGCGCAGACCACCGACAAGCGGGTCAACGCCGTGCGGCCCAAGCTGTTCGCGGCGTACCCCGACGCGAAGGCGATGGCCGCCGCCGACCGGGCCACCCTGGAGGGGATCATCGGCCCGCTCGGGTTCTTCCGCGCCAAGACCGAGTCGCTGCTGAAGCTGAGCGCCGCGCTGGTGGAGCACCACGACGGCCAGGTGCCGCCGCGCCTGGAGGACCTGGTCAAGCTCCCCGGCGTCGGCCGCAAGACCGCGAACGTCGTCCTCGGCAACGCGTTCGGCATCCCGGGCATCACCGTCGACACGCACTTCGGGCGCCTGGCGCGCCGGTTCGGCTGGACCGAGGAGACCGACCCGGTCAAGGTCGAGCACGCGGTCGGCGCGCTGTTCCCGAAGAAGGACTGGACGATGCTCAGCCACCACCTGATCTGGCACGGCCGCCGCATCTGCCACTCGCAGAAGCCCGCGTGCGGCGCCTGCCCGGTGGCGAAGTGGTGCCCGTCGTACGGCGCGGGCCCGACCGACCCGGTCGTCGCGGCCACGCTGGTCAAGACCGAGGGCCGGGCATGAGGCTCCTCCGCCCGGCCGCGCTCGCCGCGGCCGTGCTGGTGCTGGCCGGGTGCAACGCCGAGGACGTGCGGCCCCCCGGCCGGTCCAGCATCGACGTCGACACCCCGGCGCTCGTGAAGCTCAAGCGCCAGACCGACGTCGCCGACTGCGCGCCCGGCACCGGCACCGGCGCCGGCCTCCCGGACCTGACGCTGCCCTGCCTCGGTGGAGGTCCCGAGGTCGACCTCTCGACCCTCCGGGGGCCGCTGGTCCTCAATCTCTGGGCCTCCAACTGCGGCCCCTGCCGCGTCGAGATGCCCGCGATCCAGGAGTTCCACGAGCGGTACGGCGACCGCGTCGGCGTGCTGGGCGTCGACTACCAGGACCCGCAGCCGGCCGCGGCGCTCGAGCTCGCCGAGCGCAGCGGCGTCACCTACCCGCTGGTCGCCGACCCGGGCGGGGACCTCAACGCGAACGCGCCGGTGCCGGTCATCCGCGGCATCCCGGTGTTCGTCTTCGTGACCGCCGACGGCGAGGTCAGCACCGTCCCGGGCGGCATCGACTCCGCCGACGAGCTCGTCGAGCTCGCGCAGCAGCACGGGATCGCCCTGTGATCCCCGACTGGCTCGAGCCGGTCCGGGCGGGCGCGGAGGCGATCTCGGTGGGCGACCTCACCCGGTTCACCCCGCCGCCGGGGGGCGACGCGCGCCCGGGCGCCGTCCTCATGCTGTTCGGGGAGGGGGCGCAGGGCGGCGAGCTGCTGCTCACCGAGCGCGCGCACGACATGCGGTCGCACCCCGGGCAGGTGTCGTTCCCGGGCGGGTCGGTCGATCCCGGCGAGACGGCGGTCGAGGCCGCGCTCCGCGAGGCCCAGGAGGAGATCGGGCTGGACCCGGCGTCGGTCGAGGTGTTCGGGCGGCTGCCCGAGCTCTGGCTGCCGCCGAGCAACTTCGCGGTGACGCCCGTCCTGGGCTGGCGGGCCGAGCCGGCCGAGGTGAGCATCGTCAGCCCGGCGGAGGTGCACGCCATCCACCACGTGCCGATCGACGAGCTCCTGGACCCCGAGCACCGGGTGATGGTCCAGCACCCGCGGATCGGCTACACCAGCCCCGGGTTCCTCATCGGCCCCGACAAGGACGTGATCCTGTGGGGCTTCACCGGCGGGATCATCGCCCGGCTCTTCGACTTCCTGGGCTGGACGCGTCCGTGGGACGAGACGCGGGTGCGGGACCTGCCGGGGTACATGCTGCAGGCTGACCCCCGACGGTCCCGGCTGCTGGACATCGAGGACGACCCCGACACCGAGGAGGACGACGAGTGAACCTGCTCGACTGGCTCCTCATCGTGCTGGTGCTGGCCTACGCCCTCTCCGGCTACTGGCAGGGCTTCATCACGGGCGCCTTCGCGACCGGGGGGCTGCTGCTGGGCGGCCTGTTCGGCGTCTGGCTGGCGCCGATCGCCCTCGGTGACGCCAACCCGTCGTTGATGGTGTCGCTCGGCGCCCTGTTCATCGTGATCCTGTCGGCGTCCCTCGGCCAGGCGGTCTTCCAGTTCGTCGGCAGCCGGATCCGCGACCGGATCACCTGGCAGCCGGCCCGCGCCCTCGACGCCATCGGGGGCGCCGCGCTGAGCGCGGTCGCCGTCCTCATCGTCGCGTGGGCGCTGGGCGTCGCGATCTCGGGCTCCCGGATCGGTGGGATCACCCCGCTCGTGCGCAGCTCCGCGGTGCTCGCCGAGGTGGACGAGGTGCTCCCGGCGTCCGCCAGCAACGCGCTGCAGGCGTTCAACGACGTGGTCGGCACCAGCTTCTTCCCGCGCTACCTCGAGCCGTTCGCGCCGGAGCGGATCGTCGACGTCGGCCCGGGCCCGAAGCGGCTGCTCAGCGACCCCGACGTGCAGCGTGCGGAGCAGAGCGTGCTGAAGGTCCGCGGCACCAACGAGTGCGGCCGCGGCGTCGAGGGCTCGGGCTTCGTGTACGCCGCCAACCGGCTGATGACCAACGCGCACGTGGTCGCCGGCATCGACAACCCCGAGGTGATCGTGGGCGACAACACGGTCGACGCCGACGTCGTCTACTACAACCCCGACATCGACGTGGCCGTCCTGGCGTTCGACAGCGGCGGGCTCCCGGCCCTGGACTTCGACCAGCAGGTCAAGGCCCAGCAGGGTGTGGCGATCCTCGGCTACCCGCAGGACGGCCCCTACCGCGTCGAGCCGGCCCGCATCCGCGCCGAGCAGCGGCTCCGCTCACCGAACATCTACGGCGACGGCGCGGTGATCCGCGAGGTGTACTCGCTGCGCGGCCGGATCCTCCCCGGCAACTCCGGCGGCCCGATCGTCACCTCGGCGGGCGACGTCGCGGGCGTCGTGTTCGCCGCCTCGGTCACCGACCACGACACCGGCTACGCGCTCACCGCGTCCCAGGTGGCGCAGGCGGCCGCGACCGGGCAGAGCAGCTCGGCGCAGGTCTCGACGGGCGGGTGTGCGGGGTAGAGGTCGTCGTCCGGCTCACCGGGTCTCGACACGCCGGTCGCGACCTCGTTCCTCGGTCGCGGCTCGCTCGACCACCCTCAGCGGATCCGCTGACGCGTCTCCGCTAGCTCTGACCCTTGAGCGCCTTCGGGATCTCACGCCCCTGCTCGATCGCGCGCTCCGGCGCCTTCACCTGCTTGACCTTGCGCACGCCGACGAAGACCAGCAGCGCCGCCACCAGCAGGTAGAACCCGAACACGATGAGGAACGCCCAGTGCAGGGCGAGACCGTCGCCGTTCCAGTTGATGAAGTAGGCGATCGACACCGAGAGCATGATGATCGCGAGGACGCCGATGAACGCAGCGCCCGCGAACAGGCCGATGCCGGTGCCGCCCGCCTTCACGCTGACCTTCAGCTCCGACTTGGCGAGCTGGATCTCCTTCTGGACCAGCGTGGAGATGTCCTTGGTGGCGTCGTGGACGAGTCGACCGATGGTCGGGTCGGAGTCCTGCACGTGATTGCTCGCCATGCGCGTCACCCTACAGATCCTCACTCGCCGTCGTCGCGTTGGTAGACGTCAGGTACCCCGTCCGCATCGCGGTCACGCTGCTCCTCGACGCAGAGCCGGCGGTAGACCCGGTTGCGGGCCCGGAGCACGACCGTTGCCACGAGGGCGGCGGCCAGCGAGCCGACCAGGACCCCCACCTTCACGTGGTCGTCCTCCACCGTGCCGGTGCCGAACGCCAGCTCGCCGATCAGCAGCGAGACCGTGAACCCGATCCCCGCCAGCATCGACAGCCCGATCACGTCGACCCAGCTCAGCTCGTCGTCGAGGTCTGCCCGCGTGAACGTCGCGAGCAGCCAGGTCGAGCCGGCCACGCCGACGGTCTTGCCGACCACCAGGCCGGTGAGCACGCCGAGCGCGACCGGGTCGGAGAGCGCGGAGACCAGCCCGTCCCAGCCCCCGACGGTCACCCCGGCCGCGAAGAACGCGAAGACGGGGACGGCGAACCCCGCGGAGATCGGCCGTACGACGTGCCCGATGCGGCCGGCCCGGGCCACCGGGACCATGAACCCCAGGACCACACCCGCGACGGTCGCGTGGATGCCGGACTCGTGGACGAACACCCACGCGAGCGCGGCCGGCGGCAGCAGCGCCCAGGCGCCGTACCCCCGGCGGACCAGCCACCGGAAGGTCGCCACCGGCAGCACGGCCGCCAGCAGCCAGACGGGGTGCAGCGCGTCGGTGTAGAAGATCGCGATGATCGTGATCGCGAGCAGGTCGTCGACCACCGCGAGCGTCAGGAGGAAGGTCCTCAGCCCGGTCGGCAGGTGGGTGCTGATCACCGCGAGGACGGCGACCGCGAACGCGATGTCGGTCGCGGTCGGGATCGCCCAGCCCGCCAGGGCGCCGCCGGCGTTCCAGAGCACGTAGATCGCTGCGGGCACCACCATGCCGCCGACCGCGGCGACGACCGGCAGTGCCGCGCGGCGCGGGTCGCGCAGGTCACCGGTCACGAACTCGGACTTGAGCTCCAGGCCGGCGACGAAGAAGAAGACGGCGAGCAGGCCGTCCGCCGCCCAGGTGCCGAGCGTCAGCGGACCGACCGACAGGTCGCGCAGGTCGTCGTACGCCGATGCCCACGGGGTGTTCGACCACACCAGCGCCACGGTCGCGGCCACGATGAGCAGCAGGCCGCCCGTCGTCTCGGCGCGCAGCGCCTCGGCGATCCGGGTGTCCTCGAGGCGGGTCCCCCGGGTGAAGAGCCGGCGGCTCGGGTGGGGCACGGGATCTCCTCGGGGGTCGGCTGCGGACTGCCGACCAGACTTCCCGGCGCACCGGTGCCAGCCTACAAGCGCCGCCTGGGGAGGCTGTACTGCGCGTTCTGCTGCTCGCCACCCTGGAGCCAGGTCGCCCCGAGCCGCGTGAACAGCGGCCCGTGCCGGGTGTCCACGACCCGGTGGAAGCGGAACGTCGCCCGGTAGGAGTGGAAGGTCCCCTCGGCGCAGCTGGGGTCGCAGTCGTTCAGGTGCAGCCGGCCGCTGCCCCACGCCTCCTCCGCGCGCCACGAGCCGTAGCGCTTCACGACGGCGTAGACGTTGGCGTCACCGCAGGTCGCGATGACCTTGCGGGGCTTCACCGTGCGGTGGACGCAGTCGGCGATGACGTGTGTCCTGCCGGCGGTGGTCTCGCGGGCGGGCTGAGCGGACGTCGACGCCGGGACCAGGAGGGCGCCGGCGAGCGCGACGGCCACCAGGACGGGGGCGCGCAGGATGCTCATGCTCCCCATGACACACCCGGGGCGCCCCTGCTGGGGAGCCCCGGGTGGTGAAGAAATGCGTCAGTCCTCGGCCTTGCCGGAGTCGATGCCCGAGGAGATCAGGTCCATCACCGAGGAGTCGGCGAGCGTGGTGACGTCGCCGACCTCGCGGTGCTCGGCGACGTCGCGCAGCAGGCGGCGCATGATCTTGCCGGAGCGGGTCTTGGGCAGCTCGGGCACGACCATGATCTGCCGCGGCGTCGCGATCGGGCCGATCTCCTTGCGGACGTGCTGGCGCAGCTCCTTGACGATGTCCTCGCCGCCGTCGCCGGCCTCGTCGCGGAGGATGACGAACGCGCAGACCGCCTGGCCGGTGTCCTCGTCCTTCGCGCCGACGACCGCCGCCTCGGCGACCTTGGGGTGCGAGACCAGGGCGGACTCGATCTCGGTGGTCGACAGCCGGTGCCCGGACACGTTCATCACGTCGTCCACGCGGCCGAGGACCCAGATGTCGCCGTCCTCGTCCTTCTTCGCGCCGTCGCCGGCGAAGTAGTAGCCCTGCTTGGAGAAGCGCGACCAGTACGTGTCGCGGAACCGCTCGTCGTCGCCCCAGATGGTGCGCAGCATCGACGGCCACGGCTCGGTGAGGACGAGGTAGCCGCCGGACCCGTTCGGGACCGGAGTGCCCTCCTCGTCGACGACCTCCGCCGAGACGCCCGGGATGGGGGTCATCGCCGAGCCCGGCTTGCCGGCGGTGACGCCCGGGAGCGGGCTGATCATGATCGCGCCGGTCTCGGTCTGCCACCAGGTGTCAACCACGGGGGTGCGGTCGCCGCCGATCACGTGGCGGTACCACACGTACGCCTCGGGGTTGATCGGCTCACCGACCGAGCCGAGGATCCGCAGCGAGGACATGTCGTACTTGTCCGGGATCTCGCGGCCCTGCTTCATGAACGACCGGATCGCGGTGGGCGCGGTGTAGAAGATCGTCACGCCGTAGTCCTGGATGATCTGCCACCAGCGGCCGCGCTCGGGGGAGTCCGGCGTGCCCTCGTACATCACCTGCGTGGCGCCGTTCGCGAGCGGCCCGTAGACCATGTACGAGTGGCCGGTGACCCAGCCGATGTCGGCCGAGCACCAGTACACGTCGGTGTCCCGCTTGAGGTCGAACACCCCCCAGTGGGTGTACGAGCAGCCGGTCAGGTAGCCGCCGGTGGTGTGCAGGATGCCCTTCGGCTTCCCGGTCGTGCCCGAGGTGTACATGACGTACAGCGGGTGCTCGGAGTCGAACGCCTCGGGCGTGTGGTCGGCCGACGCACCGTCGACCGCGTCGTGCCACCAGACGTCGACGTCGTCGTCCCAGTCGACGTCCTGCCCGGTGCGGCGCACGACGAGCACCTTCTCGACCGTGTGCCCGTTCGAGGCCGTCTTCGCGCGCGCCTCGTCGACCGCGGGCTTCAGCGCCGACGGCGCGCCGCGCCGGTAGCCGCCGTCCGAGGTGATGACGACCTTCGCCTGGCAGTCCTCGAGCCGCGAGGCCAGCGCGTCGGCGGAGAAGCCGCCGAACACCACCGTGTGCGGGGCCCCGATCCGCGCGCAGGCCAGCATCGCGACCACGGCCTCCGGGATCATCGGCAGGTAGATCGCCACCCGGTCGCCGGTGCCCACGCCGAGCTCGGTCAGCGCGTTCGCGGCCCGGGAGACCTCGTCCTTGAGCTGGGCGTAGGTGATGTCCCTGGTGTCGTCGACCGGCTCGCCGACCCAGTGCAGCGCGACCTTGTCGCCGCGGCCGGCCTCGACGTGCCGGTCCACGCAGTTGTACGACGCGTTGAGCTTCCCGCCCACGAACCACTTCGCGAACGGCGGGTCGTCCCAGTCCAGGACGCGGTCCCACTTCGTGTCCCAGTCCAGGCGCTCGGCCTGCTCGGCCCAGAACGCCTCGCGGTCCGCGGCGGCCCGCTCGTAGGCGTCCGCCTTGAGGTTCGCGTTCTCGGCGATCGCCGGCGGCGGCTCGAACCGGCGGTCCTCCTTGAGGAGGTTGGACAGCGTTTCTTCGCTCACGTTCTCTCCTGGCTCTCCGGGGGACGTAGTGGTACCCGCCACATTAGGACGCTCGTCCAGCGTGGCGGGTACCGGTGGTCGGATGTCAGTGGTGGACGGCCTGCTCGGCTCCGGCGCCGGTGAGGGCCCGCACCTCGAGCTCGGTGTACCGGTCGGCCGTCTCCGGCTCGTTCGACGTCACCGTGCCGAGCCAGCCGAGGAGGAAGCCGGTCGGGATCGAGACGATGCCCGGGTTGCTCAGCGGGAACCAGGACCAGTCGTGGTCGACGAACAGCGCCGTCTCCGAGCCGGAGACGACCGGCGAGAAGAACACCAGGCCGACCGAGGCGATCAGGCCGCCGTAGATCGCCCAGGTGGCACCACGCGTGTTGAACCGACGCCAGAACAGGTTGTAGATCAGCGACGGCAGGTTCGCCGACGCCGCGACCGCGAACGCCAGCGCGACCAGGAACGCGATGTTCAGCTTCTGCGCGGGGATCGCCAGCGCGATCGCGATGCCGCCGATCACGAACGCCGAGATCTTCGCGACCCGCACCTCGTCGCGCTCGGTGGCCGCACCCCGCTTGAACACCGTCGCGTAGAGGTCGTGGGCCACCGACGACGCCGAGGTCAGGGTCAGGCCCGCGACGACCGCGAGGATCGTGGCGAACGCGACCGCCGAGATCAGCGCGAGCAGGACCGCACCTCCGGTGGTGCCGGCGCCGCCGCCGACCGCCTCCGCGAGCAGCGGCGAGGCCAGGTTGCCTCCCGAGGCCGCGACCTCGCTGTCCGGCCCGGTGTCGAGCAGCGCCGCCGCGCCGAAGCCCAGCGCCAGGGTCATCAGGTAGAACGCGCCGATCAGCCCGATCGCCCAGAGCACGGACGTGCGCGCGGCCTTGGCCGTCGGCACCGTGTAGAAGCGGATCAGGATGTGCGGCAGTCCCGCCGTACCGAGCACCAGGGCCAGGCCGAGGCTGAGGAAGTCGATCTTCGACGTGGTGTCGATGCCGTACTTCAGCCCGGGCTGGAGGAACGCGTCGCCCTTGCCGGTGTTCGACGCCGCTGCGCCGAGGAGCTCACCGAAGTCGAAGTCGAACTTCGCGAGCACCAGGATCGTGATCAGGATGGTGCCGCTCATCAGCAGCACCGCCTTGACGATCTGCACCCAGGTGGTGCCCTTCATGCCGCCGACGGTGACGTAGAAGATCATCAGCAGGCCGACCGCGACGATCGTCAGGTTCTTCGTCGCCTCGGAGTCGGCCCCGAGCAGCAGGGCGACCAGCGCGCCGGCGCCGACCATCTGCGCGAGCAGGTAGAAGATCGAGACGACGACGGTCGACGTGGACGCCGCGGTGCGGACCGGGCGCTGCTTCATCCGGTACGCCAGCTGGTCGGCCATCGTGTAGCGCCCGGAGTTGCGCAGCAGCTCGGCCACCAGCAGCAGGGCCACCAGCCAGGCCACCAGGAACCCGATCGAGTAGAGGAAGCCGTCGTACCCGAACAGCGCGATGGCTCCGGAGATGCCGAGGAACGACGCCGCGGACATGTAGTCGCCGGAGATCGCCATGCCGTTCTGGAAGCCCGAGAACCCGCGGCCGCCGGCGTAGAAGTCCGCGGCCCCCTTGGTCTGGCGGCTCGCCCAGAACGTGATGCCGACGGTGACGAGGACGACCGCGACGAACAGGATCGCGGTGAGGGTGTCGCTGCTCATCGCGCGCCTCCACGGGTCTCGCTGTTGTAGCGCTCCTCGAGGCCGCGGGCGAGCGGGTCGACCCGGCTGCCCATGTAGCGGGCGTAGAGCAAGGCGATGAGGAACGTGGTGACGAACTGCAGGAGGCCGAAGACCAGTGCGACGTTGATGTTGTCGCCGATCTCCGTGGCCATGAAGTCGGTCGCCCAGTTGCACATGACGACGTAGAGGAGGTACCAGGTCAGGAAGGCGACCGTCGCCGGGAACACGAAGTTCCGGTACGCCGCGCGCAGCCGGGTGAACTCCGGCGTGGCATGGAGGTCGTCGTACACCGGGTCGTGCCGGCGGGCATGGTCGTGGTACTGGTCGAGACTGGACACGGGAGCACCCTTCTCGCGCGGGATGTGATCGGCGTCACCGTACGTAGCCCGGTGCCCGGCCGCCGAGGTGCGAACACGCCCCACGCGCCGAGTGGCCGCGCCGGATCGGTGAGCGGTCGGTCCGGAGCGACGAACGGTCGTTCCGGCCGCGGGCCGTCCGCTCCGGCGGTGGCGCCGTCGTGAGGGTGTGCGGCTCGTGAGGCCGTGAGGACAAGTTGACGTCGCCGGTACGGCGGCCTGGCGCAGCCGAAACCTGCGCCACGGAGCGTGGGGCGCATGACGACGACACGATGGATCGACGACTGGCGGCCGGAGGACCCGGAGTTCTGGGAGAACGGCGGGCGGCGGGTCGCCCGCCGCAACCTGGTCTGGTCGATCTTCGCCGAGCACCTCGGGTTCTCGGTCTGGCTGATCTGGAGCGTGAGCGCCGCGTTCCTGCTCCAGATGGGGTTCGCGTTCTCGCCGCAGCAGCTGTTCCTCCTGGTCGCGCTGCCCAACCTGGTGGGGTCGCTGCTCCGGCTGCCCTACACGTTCGCCGTGCCCCGGTTCGGGGGCCGCAACTGGACGATGATCAGCGCCGCGCTGCTGCTGGTCCCGACGCTGTTGTTCGCGGTCGCGGTGCAGGACCCGGGCACCCCGTACTGGGCGTTCTGCCTGATCGCGGCGACCGCCGGCTTCGGCGGCGGCAACTTCGCCAGCTCGATGGCGAACATCAACTTCTTCTACCCGGCCGACAAGAAGGGCACCGCCCTCGGCCTCAACGCGGCGGGCGGCAACCTGGGCGTCTCGGTGATCCAGCTGCTGCTGCCGGTGCTGATCGGCGGCGCCGGCATCTTCGGGCTGGTCAAGGCCTCGCAGGGTGGGATCCACCTGGAGACCGCCGGATTCGTGTACGCCGGCCTCGCGGTCTGCGCGACCGTCGCGGCGTACCTCTGGATGGACAACCTCACGTCCGCGCGGAGCAACCCCCGCGCGCAGCTCGCCGTCGTCCGCAAGCGGCACACCTGGATCATGGCGTTCCTCTACATCGGGACGTTCGGCTCGTTCATCGGCTACTCCGCCGCGATGCCGCTGCTCATCAAGCTCAACTTCTGGGTGCCGGAGCCGGCCCCGCTCGGCACCGGCATCTACTTCGCCTACTTCGCCTTCCTCGGCGCCGGCATCGGTTCGGTGACCCGGCCGTTCGGCGGGTGGCTCGCCGATCGCCTCGGCGGCGCGCGCGTGACCCTGGCGGCGCTGGTCGGCATGGTCGTGTCGACGCTGGCGGTGCTGGTGACGCTCCTGCAGCTGACGCCCAACCCGGGTGCGGACCCCGCGATCGCGAGCGACAACCGGATGTACTTCCCGTGGTTCCTCGGGTTCTTCCTGCTGATCTTCGCCGCGACCGGCATCGGCAACGGCTCGGCGTACAAGATGATCCCGGCGATCTGGCGGCGCGAGGCCGAGACCACGACCCGGGCCGGTACGCCGGAGCGTGCCGCGGCGATCGACGTCGCGACCAAGCAGTCCTCGGCGGCGCTCGGCGTCGTCGGCGCGGCCGGTGCGCTCGGCGGCTTCCTCATCCCGATCGCCTTCAGCTCGCCGTGGGTCGACGACCCGATGGCCGCCACCCAGGGCGCGTTCGCGGTGTTCGCGGCGTACTACGTGCTGTGCGCGCTGGTCTGCTGGGGCGTCTACCTGCGCCGCCCGGCCCGCGCGGCGAAGCTCGCGATGGCTGGAGTCTGATGACGCGGACCCACTGCCCCTACTGCTCGCTCCAGTGCGGGATGGTCCTCGAGGGCCGTCGCGCGCTGGAGGTCCAGCCGTGGCCGGAGTTCCCCGTCAACGAGGGGGCGCTGTGCCGCAAGGGGTGGACCGCCACCGGGCTGCGCGGCCACCGCGAGCGGCTGACCACGCCGCTGGTGCGCGACCGGGCGACCGGCGAGCTCCGCGCGACCGGCTGGGACGAGGCACTCGACCTGGTCGCCGGCCGGCTGCGCGAGCTCCAGCAGCGGTACGGCGCCGACGCGGTCGGCGTCTTCGGGGGCGGCGGGCTCACCAACGAGAAGGCCTACCAGCTCGGCAAGCTCGCCCGGGTGGCGCTCGGCACCAGCCAGGTCGACTACAACGGACGCTGGTGCATGTCGTCCGCGGCGTCGGCCGCCAACCGGGCGTTCGGTGTCGACCGCGGGCTGCCGTTCCCCCTGGCGGACGTCGAGCACACCGACGTGCTCGTCCTGGTCGGCAGCAACCTCGCCGAGACGATGCCGCCGGCCGCGCGCCACCTCGACCGGCTCCGCGAGAACGGCGGCCACGTGGTCGTCGTCGACCCGCGCCGTACCCCGACCGCCGACCGCGCCGACACGTTCCTCCAGCCGGTGCCCGGCACCGACCTCGCGCTCGCGCTCGGCGTCCTGCACCTGCTCGACTCCGCCGGCGCGGTCGACGAGCAGTACGTCGCCGCGCGCACGACCGGCTGGCCCGCGGTGCAGCGGGCCGTCTCGGCGTGGTGGCCGGAGCGGGTCGAGCGGGTGACCGGCATCCCGTCGGCGGAGGTGCGGACGCTGGCGACCAGGCTCGCCGCCGCCGAGCGGGTCATGGTCCTCACCGCCCGCGGCGCCGAGCAGCACGCCCAGGGCACCGACACCGTGCTCGCCTGGATCGACGTCGCACTCACGCTCGGCATGCCGGGCCGGCGGTACGCCGGCTACGGGTGCCTCACGGGCCAGGGGAACGGCCAGGGCGGCCGCGAGCACGGCCAGAAGGCCGACCAGCTCCCGGGCTACCGGATGATCGACGACCCCGCGGCCCGTGCCCACGTCGCCCGGGTCTGGGGCGTGGACCCGGAGACGCTGCCCGGCCAGGGCCGTTCGGCGTACGAGCTGCTCGACGCCCTGGGCACCGACTCCGGACCGAAGGCGCTGCTGGTGTTCGGCTCCAACATCGTCGTCTCCGCGCCGAACGCCTCCCACGTCGCCGAGCGGCTGGGCGCCCTCGACCTGCTCGTCGTCGCCGACCTCGTGATGAGCGAGACCGCGGCGATCGCCGACGTCGTCCTCCCCGTCACCCAGTGGGCCGAGGAGACCGGGACGATGACCAACCTCGAGGGCCGGGTGGTGCTGCGCCAGCAGGCCGTCGAGCCCCCGGCGGGGGTGCGCAGCGACCTCGAGGTGATGGCCGGCCTGGCCGCGCGCCTGGGCCACGACTTCGCGACCGACCCCGAGGAGGTGTTCGCCGAGCTCGGCCGGGCGTCGGCCGGCGGCCGGGCGGACTACTCCGCCATCACCTACGACCGGATCCGCGAGGAGCACGGCGTCTTCTGGGCCGGACCGCGGCTGTTCGAGGAGCGGTTCGCCCACGAGGACGGCCGCGCCCGGTTCGTCGCCGTCGAGCACCGTGGCCCGGCCGAGCCGGTCGACCCGGCGTACCCGGTCCACCTCACGACCGGGCGGGTGCTCGCCCAGTACCAGTCCGGCGCGCAGACCCGGCGGGTCCGCGCGCTCCCCGACGACGGTCCGTTCGTCGAGATCCACCCGATGCTCGCCGACCGGATCGGGGCCTACGACGGCCGCCCCGTGGTCGTCACCACGCGGCGCGGCGAGCTGAAGGCGCCGGCGCGGGTGGTCGACACGATCCGTCCGGACACGGTGTTCGTGCCGTTCCACTGGGTCGGCGCGAACCGGCTCACCAACGACGCCCTCGATCCCTCGAGCCGGATGCCGGAGTTCAAGGTCTGTGCCGCGGCGGTGACCGCATGAGGGTCATCGTCGTCGGCGCCGGGATGGCTGCCGCCCGCCTGGCCGACCTCGTCGGGTCG
>NZ_BAAAJE010000005.1:0-17210 GCF_039526625.1 Nocardioides aquiterrae | reverse complement strand
GAGGCGGACGACCCGCGGGTCACGCTGCTCGGCGACGAGCCGCACCCGCCGTACAACCGGATCCTGCTGTCCGCGGTCCTGGAAGGGACGCACCACCCGCGTAGCCTCGAGCTGCCGGTCCGCGCCGACGTCCGCCTCGGCGCCCGCGTCGTCGAGATCCACCGGGCCGACCGGGAGGTCGAGCTCGCCGACCGGAGCCGGGTGCCGTACGACGTCCTCGTGCTCGCGACCGGCAGCATCCCGACGCTGCCGCCGATCCGGGGGCTGGTGCAGCTGGACGGGCGGCTCGACGAGCGGGTGCACGCGTTCCGCAGCCTCGCCGACTGCCTGCGCCTGGACGCCGCGGTCCCGGCCGCTCGGAGCGCGGTCGTCGTCGGCGGCGGGCTGCTCGGCCTCCAGGTCGCGCGGGCGCTCGCCGTCCGCGGCCTGGCCACCGAGGTCGTCGAGGGCGGCGACCACCTGCTGCGTGGCCAGGTGGATGCCAAGGCCGGCGCGATCCTGGCCCGCGACCTGAGGCGCCTCGGCACCGCCGTCTACACCGGGGCCCGGGCCACCCGGCTGACCGGCGCGGGACTCGTCCTCGACAACGGTTACACGCTCGACACCGACCTCGTCGTGCTCACCGCCGGCGGCCGCCCGTCGACGGCGCTCGCGCGGCGGGCCGGACTCGACGTCCGGCGCGGCGTCGTCGTCGATGCCCTGCTCCGCACCAGCGACCCTGCGATCCACGCGATCGGAGACTGCGCGCAGTTCGGCGACCAGGTCACCGGCTTCGTGCCGCCGGCCTGGGAGCAGGCCGCGCTGCTCGCCCGCCACCTCGACGGGGAGCCGGTCGAGTACGCCGGCGCCCGCACCGTCGCCCGGCTGCGGGCCACCGACCTCGACGTCGCCGTGCTCGGCGACCCCGAACGCGCCGACGGCCAGGTGGTCGAGGTCTCCAACCCGGTCACCGGCAGCCACCGCAAGCTCGTGGTCCGCGACGGCGTGATCGTCGGCGCCACGCTCGTCGGCGACCTGTCCCGGATCGGCCTGATCACCCAGCACTACGACCGCGGCACGGTGCTCGGCCCGCACGAGCCCGGCGACCTGCTCAGGAACGAGCGGGTCGCCCCGCCCGTCGCCCTGCCCGACGACGCGGAGGTCTGCACCTGCGCCGGCGTCAGCGCCGGCCGGGTCCGGGCCTGCGGCTCGCTCGACGAGGCCCGCGACACCACCCGCGCCACCACCGGCTGCGGCGGCTGCACCGCCGCCGTCCGCGAGCTCGTCATGGAAGGAGCCCCCGTATGAGCCCGCAGTTCCGCAAGAAGCTCGTGGTCGTCGGCCACGGCATGGTCGGCCACCGCTTCGTGCAGGCCGCTGTCGAGCGCGGCCTCACCGAGACCCACGACGTCGTGGTCGTGGGGGAGGAGCCGCGCCCGGCGTACGACCGGGTCGGCCTGACCTCGTTCTTCGACGTCGGCGCCGAGGCGCTCTCGTTGCTGCCCGAGGGGGAGTACGACGACCCCCGGGTCACGCTCCGGCTCGGGACCGCCGTCGAGGGCTTCGACCCCGAGACCCGCACGGTGCTGCTCGGCGATGGCGACGTGCTCGAGTACGACGAGCTGGTGCTCGCGACCGGTGCCGCGCCGTTCGTGCCGCCGGTGCCGGGGCACGAGCTGCCGGGCTGCTTCGTCTACCGCACCATCGAGGACCTGGAGGCGATCCGCGACGCCGCTGCCACCGCGAGCACGGGCGCCGTCGTCGGCGGAGGGCTGCTCGGGCTCGAGGCGGCCAACGCCCTGCGCCAGCTGGGCCTCGAGACCCACGTGGTCGAGATGGCGCCGCGGTTGATGGCGGTGCAGGTCGACGACGCCGGCGGCGCGACGCTGCGCCGGCACGTCGAGCAGCTCGGGCTCACGGTGCACACCGGTGCGCTGACCGAGCAGGTGCTGGGCGAGGAGCGGGTCTCCGGCCTGGCCCTGAAGGACGCCGACCCGGTCCGGGCCGACCTCGTGGTCTTCTCGGCCGGCATCCGTCCCCGCGACGGGCTGGCCCGCGACGCCGGGCTGGCGATCGCCGAGCGCGGCGGCGTCCTCGTCGACGAGCAGTGCCGCTCCTCCGACGACCACGTGTGGGCGATCGGCGAGTGCGCGGCGCCCGCGGGACGGATGTACGGGCTGGTCGCGCCCGGCTACGCGATGGCCGAGGTGGTCGTCGACGCGCTGCTCGGCGGCCCCGGCACGTTCGAGGGCGCCGACATGTCGACCAAGCTCAAGCTGCTCGGAGTCGACGTCGCCAGCTTCGGTGACGCGCACGCGACGACCGAGGGTGCGCTCGAGCTCGTCTACTCCGACGCGGTCGCCGGCGTGTACAAGAAGCTGGTGGTCAGCGAGGACGGCAGCCAGCTGCTGGGCGGCGTGCTCGTGGGCGACGCGTCGGCGTACGGCGTGCTCCGGCCGATGGCGGCCTCGGGCATCGCGCTGCCCGACAACCCGGAGGACCTGATCCTCCCGGCCGGGCGCGGAGTCGTGGACGTCGGGCTCCCGGACGAGGCGCAGGTCTGCTCCTGCAACGACGTCAGCAAGGGCGACATCGTCGCGGCGGCGGCCGAGGGTACGGCGACCCGGGCCGGGAGCACCTGCGGATCCTGCAAGGTGCAGACCCGGAAGATCATCGAGGACTACTACGCCAGCCAGGGCCAGGAGGTCGACCGCAGCCTCTGCGAGCACTTCGCGATGACCCGGCAGGAGCTGTTCGACGTGGTCGCCGTGCACGGCTACTCGACCTTCGACCAGGTCGTCGAGGGTCACGGCACCGGCCGCGGGTGCGACGTCTGCAAGCCGGCGGTCGCGTCGGTCCTGGCCAGCCTGCTCAACGGCCACGTGCTCGAGGGGCCGACCCGGACCCTGCAGGACACCAACGATGCCTACCTCGCGAACATCCAGCGCAACGGCACCTACTCCGTCGTCCCGCGCATCCCCGGTGGCGAGATCACGCCCGACAGGCTGATCGTGATCGGCGAGGTCGCCCGCGACTTCGGGCTCTACACCAAGATCACCGGCGGGCAGCGCATCGACCTGCTCGGCGCCCGGATCGAGCAGCTGCCGGCGATCTGGCGGCGGCTGGTCGACGCGGGCTTCGAGTCCGGGCACGCGTACGGCAAGTCGCTGCGCACCGTGAAGTCCTGCGTCGGTTCGACCTGGTGCCGGTACGGCGTGCAGGACTCCGTGCAGCTCGCGATCGACCTCGAGCTGCGCTACCGGGGCCTCCGCTCGCCGCACAAGCTCAAGGGCGGGGTCAGCGGGTGCGCCCGCGAGTGCGCGGAGGCGCGCGCCAAGGACTTCGGCGTGATCGCGACCGAGAAGGGCTGGAACCTCTACGTCGGCGGCAACGGCGGCGCGTCGCCGGCCCACGCCCGGCTGCTGGCCGGCGACCTCGACACCGAGACGCTGGTCCGCTACCTCGACCGGTTCCTCATGTACTACATCCGCACCGCCGATCGCCTGCAGCGGACGGCGCCGTGGATCGACTCGCTCGACGGCGGGCTGGACCGGGTCCGCGAGATCGTCGTCGACGACGTGCTGGGGCTCGGCTCGGAGCTCGAGGCGGCGATGGCACGGCACGTCGACGGCTACTTCGACGAGTGGAAGGCGACCATCGACGACCCCGAGAAGCTGGCCCGGTTCGTGTCGTTCGTCAACGCCCCCGACGTCCCCGATCCGACCATCAGCTTCCGCGAGGAGCGCGGGCAGATCGCCCCGGCGACCGTCGACCTCGGCGCCACCATCCCGGTCGGAGCGCCGACGTGACCCCGGTCTGCCGCCTCGACCAGATCGAGGTCGAGGGCGGCGTGGCCGCGCTCGTCGACGGCGTCGCGGTCGCAATCTTCCGGACACACGACGGAAACGTCTACGCGATGTCGAACTACGACCCTTGTTCCCAGGCATCGGTGCTGGCCCGCGGGATCGTCGGAGACCGCGGCGGTACGCCGTTCGTGGCCTCGCCGATGCACAAGCAGGCGTTCGACCTGCGCACCGGACAGTGCCTCGACGATGCGGCGGTCCGGGTCCCGACGTACGACGTACGGGTCGAGGACGGCCTCGTGCTCGTCGGTCCACCACTGGAGCCCTGATGACCGAAAGCCTTCCGCTGAGCGGGTTCCGCATCGGTGTGACCGCCGCGCGGAAGGCCGACGAGCAGGTCGGCCTGCTGGAGCGCCGGGGCGCGGCGGTCGAGTGGGCGCCGGCGCTGTCGCTGGACCCGAACCGGGTCGACGACGAGGAGCTCCGCGCGGCGACGACCGAGGTGCTGGGCACTCCGGTGGACCTGTTCCTCGCGACGACCGGGATCGGGATGAGGGCCTGGTTCGACGCCGCCGAGCGGTGGGGCCTGCTCCCGGACCTCCTGGCGACGCTCGGCTCGGCGGAGATCCTGGCCCGCGGCCCGAAGAGCGTGGGCGCGCTGCGCCGGCGCGGCCTGCGCGAGCTGTGGGCGCCGGAGTCGGAGTGCTTCGAGGACGTGCTGGAGCACCTGCGCGGCCGCGACCTCGAGGGCCGCCGGATCGTCGTCCAGGAGCACGGCCAGTCGCTGTCGATGGTCGCGCACGCGCTGCGCCGGCAGGGCGCCGACGTCACGACCGTCACGGTCTACCGGGTCGCGTCGGCCGACGACCCCGAGCCGATGTTCAAGCTCGTCGACCTGGTGGCGGACCGGGCGCTCGACGCCGTGACGTTCACGTCGGCGCCGGCCGTCGCCGCGCTGGTGGACGCCGCCGGCTCCACCGGTCGTCGCGACGAGCTGGTCTCGGCGTTCCAGGCCGACGTGGTCGCGTCGTGCGTCGGGCCGGTGACGGCCGCGGCGTTCGAGATGTGGGGCGTGCCGACGATCTACCCGGACCGGTCCCGGCTGGCCGCGATGGTCAAGCAGCTGGAGACCGAGCTGCCGTCCCGCCGGTCGGGGCTCGGCCTCGAGCTGGTGGGCGGGCACCAGCTGCTGCTGCACGGCGAGGACGTGCTGCTCGACGGGGTCGAGGTGCGGCTCTCGCCGGCGCCGGCCGCCGTGCTCCAGGCGCTGGTCGCCAACCCCGGCAACGTCGTCTCCCGGCGCGCGCTGCTCGCGATGCTGCCGTCGGGCACCGCGGGCTCGGAGCATGCCGTCGAGATGGCGGTCGCCCGGCTGCGGGCCGCGCTCGGCACCCGTGCCGTGCAGACCGTCGTCAAGCGCGGCTACCGGCTGGCGGTCGGATGAGGCTGGTCGCCGTCGCGCACGGCACCCGGTCGGCGCCCGGCAACGAGGTGGCCGCGGCCATCGCGACCGCCGCCGGTGCCCGGCTCGGCATGCCCGCGGTGGCGGCGTTCCTCGAGCTCGCGGAGCCGCTGTTCGCCGACCTGTCCGACGAGTCGTCGGTCGTGGTGCCGCTGCTGCTCTCGGCCGGCCACCACGTGCGGCACGACCTCGGCGGCGTCGCGCCGCTCGGCCCCGACCCGCTGCTGGCCGTCGCCCAGGTCGCGCGGCTGCTCGCGGTCGGTGCCGAGCCGGGCCGGCCCCTGGTGATGGTGGCCGCCGGCTCCCGGGACCCGGCGGCGCTGCGTGACCTGGACCGGGCCCGGGCCCTGCTCGCCGAGGCCTGGGGCGGGCCGGCTCGGCTGGCGACGCTCGGGGGCCTCGGTGCGCGGCCGGCCGACGTGGTGCGACCGGGCGACGCGGTGTCGCCGTACCTGCTGGCTCCGGGGCACTTCGCCGACCGCTGCCGGGCGAGCGGTGACCTGGTCGCCGACGTGATCGGCCCGCACCCGGCGGTCGTCGAGCTGGTCGTGCGCCGGGCCTCAGCCGCGGTCCAGCTCCAGCGTCTCGGGGGTGTGCAGCCGCACCAGGAACCGGCCGGCGCCGGGCGGCACGCGTGACGCGGTGAGCAGGGAGACCGCCACCATCGTGGCCAGCGCGAGCGGCACGGTCCACGCGGCCGGCTGCCCCATCAGGGTGTCCGCCCAGCCCTCCGGCTCGGAGGTGGCCAGCGTCCACGCGATCGCGACGGCGGAGCCGAGACCACCGGCCAGCAGGCCCGCGATCGCGCCGGCGGCGGTGAGCCGCCGCCACCAGATCCCGAGCAGCAGCAGCGGGCAGAACGTCGACGCCGCCATCGCGAACGCGAGCCCGACCGCCCGCGCGACGCCGAGGTTGGGCGCCGCGAGGGCGACGACGCACGGCACCGTGACCGCGAACACGGCGCCGACGCGGAAGGCCGCCACACCGCCGAGGCGGGAGCCGACCCGGCCGATGACGTCCTGGCCGACCACGCCGGCGACCGCGATCGACAGGCCCGACGAGGTGGAGAGGAACGCCGCGAACGCGCCCGCGGTGACCAGGCCGGTCAGCAGCTCGCCGAGCGGCCCGTCGACCATGATCCGCGGCAGCTCCAGCACCAGGGCGTCGGACCTCCCGCTCGCGGCCAGCTCGGGCGCGTAGACCCGCCCGAGGGCGCCGTACAACGGCGGCAGCAGGTAGAAGACGCCCAGCAGCGCGAGCACGACCAGGGTCGTGCGCCGGGCGGCGCGGCCGTCGGGGTTGGTGTAGTAGCGGACGACCACGTGGGGCAGGCCCATGGTGCCGAGGAACGTCGCCAGGATCAGCGAGTAGGTGACGTACAGGCCCTCGCCGCCGCCCGCGGCCAGCGGCACCGACCAGCTGTCGCCGCCGACCGCGCGCGGCGAGCCGTCGGCGCTCCACACCGCGAGCAGCACCATCGCGGGGAGCAGCAGCGCGGTCAGCTTCAGCCAGTACTGGAACGCCTGGACGAAGGTGATGCTGCGCATCCCGCCGGAGCTGACGTTGGCGAGGACCACCAGCCCGACGGTCACCGGGCCCACCCAGGACGGGGCGCCGAGCGTCGACCGCAGGGTGATGCCGGCGCCCTGGAACTGCGGCACCAGGTAGAGCCAGCCGATCGCCACCACCATCAGCGAGCAGACGGCCCGCGCCCCGCGCGAGCCGAGCCGCGCCTCGGCGAAGTCCGGCAGCGTGTAGGCGCCGGAGCGGCGCAGGGGAGCGGCGACCAGCACGAGCAGGACGAGGTAGCCCGCGGTCCAGCCGACCGGGTACCAGAGCATGTCGGCCCCGAAGGTCAGCACCAGCCCGGCGACGCCGAGGAACGACGCGGCCGAGAGGTACTCGCCCCCGATCGCGCTGGCGTTCAGCCGCGGGTGGACGCTGCGCGAGGCGACGAAGAAGTCGCTCGTGGTGCGGGAGAACCGCAGCCCCCAGGTGCCGATCAGCAGCGTCGCCAGGGTGACCAGCGTGACCGCGACGACCCCGGGGGCGGCATTCATCTCTCGACCTCGGACATCAGCTCGGCGAAGTCGCGCTCGTTGCGCTCGGCCCGGCGCACGTACGCCCAGCCGAGCGCCAGCAGCGTCGGGTAGACCAGCACGCCCAGCAGCCACCAGGGGAGCGGGACGCCGAGCAGGTGCACGCCGGCCAGCCCCGGCCAGAGGTGGAAGGCCAGCGGCAGGGCGCCGACGAGCAGCGTGAGCAGCGTGAGGACGCCGAGCGCGAGCCGCAGCTGCTCACGCAGCAGCGAGCCGAGGTACATGCCGCCGAGCCGGGTGCCGGCGTCGATGTCGGACGTGCGCGCGCCCGGCGTACGGCGGCGCGGCGGGCCGCTGACGCGGACCCGCTCCGGCGGGGAGCCGGCGTCGCTCACCCGCCGGTCCGGCTCTGCAGGAGCAGCTCGCGCAGCCCGCGGGTGTGCCGCCGGCTGACGACCAGCTCGACCGGCGGGCTGCCGACGACCACGGTGCAGCGGCCGCCGTCGCTGCGCACCTCCCGGACGTGCGCGAGCGAGACCAGCAGCGACCGGTGGATGCGCACGAACCCGGCGTCCGCCCACTCCTCCTCGAGCACGGTGAGCGGGGTGCGGACCAGGTGGGAGTCGCCCGGGGTGTGCAGGCGGGCGTAGTCGCCCTGCGCCTCGACGTGCGTGATGTCGGACCGGCTCACGAAGCGCGTCACGCCGCCGCGCTCGACCGCGACCTGGGTGTCGCGCGGCGGTGCCGGCTCGGTGCCGACCACCCGGCGCACCGCCTCGGCGAGCCGCTCCGCCCGCACCGGCTTGAGGACGTAGTCGACCGCGTGCACGTCGAACGCCTCGACCGCGTGCCGCTCGTGGGCCGTCACGAACACGATCTGCGGCGGGGTGCGGAACCGGGCCAGCACCTGGGCGAGCTCCAGCCCGGTCAGCCCGGGCATCTGGATGTCGAGGAACACGACGTCCACGTCCTCGTCCTGGAGGATCCGCAGGCCGGCGGTCGCGGAGTCGCTGGTGAGCACCTCGCCGACCCGCCCGTCCTGCTCGAGCAGGTAGCGGAGCTCGTCGAGCGCGGGCCGCTCGTCGTCGACGACCAGGGCGCGCAGCGGGCTCGTCCGGGTGGTCACGCGGGGTCCCCGGGGCGTTGTTCGGCGGAGGAGCGCAGCGGGGGAGCCGAAGAACGGCGTGGGGTGCTCACGCGTGCACCCCCGGGGCGAACTTCGGCACGCGCACGACCACCTTCGTCCCCGCGCCGCGGTTGGTCTCGACGACCAGGCCGTAGTCGTCGCCGAACGCGTTGCGCAGCCGGGCGTCGACGTTCCCGAGGCCGATCGAGTCGAGCTCGGCGTCCCCCGCGAGGGCACGCCGCACCACGTCGGGGTCCTCGCCCGCGCCGTCGTCCTCCACCTCGATCACGCACTCCTGCCCCTGGTCGCGCGCCACGATCCGGATGTGGCCGCCGCCCTCCGCGTCCTCGAGGCCGTGCCGGACGGCGTTCTCGACGAGCGGCTGGATGCAGAGGAAGGGTACGGCGACCGGCAGCACCTCGGGAGCGATCCGCAGCGTGACGCGCAGCCGGTCGCCGAAGCGCGCCTGCTCGAGCAGCAGGTACCGCTCGACCGAGCGCAGCTCCTCGGCGAGCGTCGTGTACTCGCCGTGCCGGCGGAACGAGTAGCGGGTGAAGTCGGCGAACTCGAGCAGCAGCTCGCGGGCCCGGTCCGGGTCGGTCCGCACGAAGCTGGCGATCGCGCCGAGCGAGTTGTAGATGAAGTGCGGGCTGATCTGCGCCCGCAGCGCCCGGACCTCGGCCTCCATCAGCCGGGTGCGGCTCGCGTCCAGCTCGGCGAGCTCGAGCTGCGCCCCGACCCACTGCGCGACCTCGTCGGTGGCGCGGGCGAGGCCGGCGGTGGCGTGCGGCGCGAACGCCTGCAGGGTGCCGACCACCCGCTCCTCGACGACCAGCGGGCTGACGATCGCGGTGCGGAGGTCGCACCCGGTCGCGTCGCACGGGAGGTCGTCGCGGTCGAACATCCGGGTGCTGCCGCGCTCGACGGTCAGCGCCGCGAGCTGGCCGCACTGCTCCTCGTGGTGCTGCCCGCCGCCGTGCCACGCCAGCGGCGCGGCCGTGTCGGTGAGCGCGAGCGCCGGCGTACCGAGGAGGTCGTGCAGGTGCCGGATGCTCCGCTCCGCGCTGTCGGCGGTCAGCCCGGCGCGCAGCGGGGGCGCGGCGAGCGAGGCGGTGTGCAGCGTGCGGAACGTGGCGCGGTCGGCCTCGGTGCCGAGGTGGCGACGGCGCCAGGGCCTCATCGGAAGTCGATGAGGAGCACGTCGGGGTCGGCGCCGTCGTCGGTCACCGGCTCGGCGGGCGCCGCCTCGGGCGCCGCCTCCCGCTCGACCAGGGCGGCGCGGAAGCAGGACGCGCGCAGCGGCAGCTGCATGCCGTCCATGCCGCGGCCGTACTCGTCGTAGAACGCGAGCACCTCGGCCAGCTTGGCGGCCCGGGCCTCCTCGTCGAGCACCGCCACGTTCGACCGGGACAGCACCAGGTCCTGGATCGACACCCGGTCGACGACCTGCCAGTGCCGGAACTCCTGGTCCTCGACGAACCCGAACAGCGGCGAGGTCACCAGCGGCTCGTCGGAGCGCAGCTGCTCCTGGGTGCCGATGATCCGGCCCAACCGCTTCACCCACGGGATCCGCTCGTCGCGCTCGTTCCACACCAGCGCGAGCCGGCCGCCGGGCTTGAGGACCCGCGCGATCTCCGGCAGCGCCCGGTCGTGGTCGAACCAGTGGAACGCCTGGGCGACCACCACGACGTCGTACGACGCGTCCGGGGCGGGGATCTCCTCGGCGGTCGCGACCGAGGTGCGGACGTCGGGCAGCTTCTCCCGCAGCCGCTCCATCATCTGCTCGTCCGGGTCGGTCGCGTGCACGTCGTGCCCGAGGTCGACCAGCACCTCGGTGAGCTTGCCGGTGCCGGCGCCGAGCTCCAGCACGGTCGTCGGCTGCACACCGACCAGCCACACCGCGGCCTCGCGGGGGTACGTCGGGCGGCCGCGGTCGTAGGCGTCGGCGACGCCGCCGAAGGAGCGGGAGGGATCGGTCATCAGGGTCACCGTACCCGCCGATACGGTGTGTACCCGTGAGCGCAGACCCGTTGTCCCACCTGGCCTCCCTCGAGGGTGTGCCGTCCGCGTACGCCGCCGCCCGGGACGGGATCGACGCGATGCTGCGCGATCGCGGCCTGCGGCGCACCTCGCCCGAGACGACCGCGGAGTCGCTGCTCCGGGGGGCGCACGCGAGCGCGGTGCTGGAGGGGTCGGCGTCGTCGCTCGCCGACGTGCGCGCTGGGTCCGGCGACGAGATCGCCGCCGACTCCGTGCGGGTCTCCACCGAGCTGCTCGCGCTGTCGCCGTCGCTGTCCCGCTCGCCCCTCCAGGCGCTGGCGCGGATCCACGCCCTCGCCGCGGCCGGCCTCCCGGCGGAGCAGCGGGGCCGGCCCCGCGACGGCGCGGCCGCCGACCGGCTGCGGGGGATCGGCGAGCTGCTGACCGCGCCCACGTCGGCCCCGGCGCTGCTGGTCGCCGCGGTCGTGCACGCCGAGCTCGCGACCGCCGCGCCGTTCGGCTCGCACAACGGGATCGTGGCCCGGGCCGCCGAGCGGCTGGTGCTGGTCGCGCGCGGCGTCGACGAGAAGTCGCTGGTCGTCCCGGAGGCCGGGCACCTGGCCCTGCGGGCGGCCTACGAGTCGAACCTGCGGGGGTACGCCGAGGGCGGGGCGGCCGGCGTGCACGCGTGGCTGCTGTACGCGGCCGAGGGCTACTCGGCGGGCGCCGAGGCGAGTCCGCTGCGGCGATCTGCCGAGTAGAGGCCGACTTTCGTCTCACCGGGTTTCGAGACGCGCCGTCGCGGCTTCGCAGGCTCAGCCGCGGGCGCTCCTCAACCTTCGCTCGAGCATGCGAACGGCACCCGGCGTTCGAGTCGTTGCTCCGGGTGCCGCCGCTGACACGTGAGACCGTGGGCTACCAGGCGTGCATCGTCAACTACTGCCCCGGGAATGTCCCGGTTCGGCAAGCGCCCTGTAGGAAGGGTAGATCGCCGCGTGGGTACCCGGCTCACGTGCTGCTTCTTCAGTTCTGACCCCTGTCTACGCCTCTTCGCCCCGACCTTCAAGGGGTTGACAGCCGCGACAGGTCTCTGCCTGTCGGTCGGTCCGGCAGGCCGACGTCCGGTGGTCCGACGGGGCCGGCCGGCGACCGGCCGGTGAGGTAGACCACCACGCGGTCGGCGTCGCCGCCGAGCACGTCGACGAGCGCGGCGTGGGCCGCGCGGAGGACCTCGGCGTACTCCCGCGCGTCGGCGACGTCGACCGTGCCGCTCAGCGCGCCGGAGGAGTACTGCAGGTGGTTGTAGGCGACCTGGCCGGGCGCGGTGCCGGTCGCGGCCGTCACCGCGGCGGTCACGGACTCCTCGGACGGGCGGCGGCGGAACGGCCTCACGGGAGCGGCCTCACGGGCGGTCACCTCGGCTGACGGGGACGTCGACGGCGGTCGCGCTGCCGCCGGGCCCGACGAGGAACGGCGCCAGCGTGGACTGGTACTCCCGGAGGATACGGCCGGCGTCGGTGTCGGCCGCGAGCGCGTCGCGGACCGACTGCGTGTACTCGACGTAGCTGTGGTTGATCGCCGGCTGCCAGAAGTGGCCGGGGCTGTCCAGCGTCACGACCGGGGCGTGGTCGGGGAAGAGGTCGCCGCCGGTGCGGATGCCGCCGAGGTCCAGGCGCGGCACCACGTCGAGCCCGTGCTGGACCTGGAGGACGCGCACCGAGGGGTCGAGGTCGAGGTGGTCGATCGGGGCGCCGTAGGTGAGCACGTTCGTGACCCCGTACCGCTCGACGAACGCGTGGTCCGAGGCGAGCGTCGCGGCGATGATCCCGCCCTGGCTGTGGCCGACCAGCAGCACCGGCGAGCCCGGCGGGATGTGCGCCTGCTGGATCGCGAGCTCGACGGACTGCGCCGCGGCGGTGGGGTTGCCGGCGACCAGGCCGAGGTTCGCGGTGAGGTCGCGGCCGGTGGCGCCGGCCGACGGGGTCCAGGTCTCGGTGCCGGGGATCGAGACGACGTACGCCGGCGTGCCGCCGTTGTCGACCCGGGTGATCCGGACGTCGCCGTGGCTCGTGGGGTCGCTGCCCACCTGGTAGGCGTCGGTCACGCCCTGCAGCAGCGACGGCAGGTCGCGGGGCGGGGTGACCGCCGGCTGGTACTGCGTCGCCCGGGTGGGGTCGGTCGGCACGGGGACCGGCGCGCCGGCGCGGCCGGCGCCCTCGTCGAACCAGTGCTCGTCCGCGCCGGTCACGCCGTTGACGACCGCGCCGGCGGCCGCACCGACGGTGCCGAGCGCGCTGGCGGCGAGCGCGGCGACCGACCAGTCCTGCTCGCCGGTGAGGACGTCGTCCAGCTTCTCGGCGAAGTCGGTGGCGTGCTGGCCGGTGTGCAGCAGGCCGGCGAAGAACGCGCCGAGGTGCCGGTCGAGCCAGCCGGCGAGCCCCGCCTGGGTGTCGAGCGCGACGGCCGCGGTGACCGCGGCCCCGGCGCCGGCCGTGCCGGTCCCCGAGGCGACGTCCTGCGCCTCGGCCTCGGCGACCAGCAGCACCGCGAGGGCGGCGAGGTGCTGCGCGGTCGCGTCCAGCGCCGGGCGCTCCTGCTCGAGCCAGCTGTTCCGGACCCGCTCGGCGTCGCTGCCGCTCCACTCGAAGGCCATCAGCACCGCGTCGATGCGCCGCGCCAGCTCGGCGATCTCCTCCGACCCCGCGCGCACCTGCTCGCCCGCCTGCCGGCCGGCGGCGGTGTCCATGCCGAGCGTGACGGTCACGAGGCGGCCCGCCGGACGAGCGTCTCCAACGCGCCGGTGACGTCCCAGACGAGGAGCTCGGCGAGCTCACCGGCGCGGGCCCGGCGGACGTCTCCGGGGGCGGCCGCCCAGAGCCCGTCGTCGGTCGCGAACCAGGTCCGGACGACCGGCTCGGCGCCCTCCACGACGACCGCGACCGCGACCATCGCCTCGCAGCGGTCCGCCCAGTCCGGTCCCGGCACGCCCGCGGGTCGCGGCTCCCGGTGCGGCGGGGGATCGGCGGTCAGCCGGTCGAGCGGCGGCAGCCGGTCGCGCACGACCGGCCACAGCCGCTCGGTGTCGAACGGGGTCGCGCGGCCGTCCTCGTGCAGGACCGCGCGGCTGCCGGTGATCGCGACGTCGAGGCGGCGGCTGGCGCCGGCGTACGACGTGGCGATGCGGACCGCGACCGTGTGCTCCATGGCGCGACGCTAGGCCGCGGCACGGCCGTGCGGCAGGTGGAAGGTTCCGCTCTGTCAGGCCCCCGGCCGGCGGCGCCGCGCGTTGGCCCACAGCACGCCGCCGACCGCGACCATGCCGCCGACGGCGAGCGCGGCCAGCGTCGGGCTCGGCAGCGGCACCCGCGAGCGCAGCTCGACCGGCTTGGTGAACACCAGCACCGGCCAGCCCTTCTCGGCCGCGATCCGGCGCAGCTCCTTGTCGGGGTTGACCGCGTGCGCGTGGCCGACGACCTCGAGCATGGGTACGTCGGTCACGGAGTCGCTGTAGGCGTAGCTGGCCTCGAGGTCGTAGTCCATCCGCGCGGCGAGCTCCTCGATCGCGCGCGCCTTCTCCTCGGCGTAGGCGTAGTACTCGATGTCGCCCGTGTACCTGCCGTCGGCGATCTTCATCCGGGTGGCGACGACGTGGTCGGCGCCGAGCATCGCGGCGATCGGTTCGACCACCTCGGCGCCGGAGGCGGAGACGATCACGACGTCGCGCCCGGCGAGGTGGTGCTCCTCGATCAGCGACACGGCCTCGTCGTACACCAGCGGGTCGACGACGTTGTGCAGGGTGTCGGCGACGATCTCGCGCACGGTGGCGACGTCCCACCCGGCGCACAGCTGCGACATGAACTGCCGCATCTTTTCCATCTGGTCGTGGTCCGCCCCGCCGACCAGGTAGACGAACTGGGCGTACGCCGAGCGGAGCACCGCGCGGCGGGAGATCAGGCCGCCCGCCTGGAACGGGCGGCTGAACGCGAGCGTGCTCGACTTCGCGATGACCGTCTTGTCGAGGTCGAAGAAGGCCGCGGTCGGGCGGGACATGCCTCAACCTTAGGCGCTGGCGGCCCACGTTCTGTCCACAGCCGCCGTGTCGAACACCCTTGTCCACAAGGGCTCTCGGCCCCGGTCGTCGGGGCGGCCGACCACGCAGCGCGAAGGTGTCCCTCTGGCGTGTGAGGATGGCGACGTGAAGATCCAAGGTCGCTACGAGCCATCGGTGGGCGTCTGGTATGCGATCACGGGCGTCTGCCTCTTCAGTGTCGGCGGCCTGATGCTGCTGCACAGCGACGGAACCGGGGAGGCCCTCGCTGCCGGCGGCCTCGCGGCCACTGCTGCTGGCTGCTATCTCGTCGTGACCGGCGCTATCGCCCGCGGGATGCAGATCGCCCGGTTGGGTGCACGTGGCAGTGATGAGTCGGCCGCACACCTCGATGAGGGCGGACCCGGCCGACAGTAGTGGCCGGGGGTCGGGCGGGGCAGGCCTCGACCTCAGGTGCTGGCGGCCCACGTTCTGTCCACAACCGCCGTGTCGAACACCCTTGTCCACAAGGGCTCTCGGACCCAGTCGTCGTCGTGGGCGGCCGCGGGAAGCATCGACGACATGACCGCTCCCCTCATCGTGACCCGCGACCAGGCCCTCCTCGACGAGCTGCTCCGCCTGGCGGCGGCGGCCGGCGCCCAGCCCGACGTCGCGGCCGACGGCGGCGCCGCGCTGCGCGGCTGGGCGGGTGCACCGCTCGTCCTGGTCGGCGCCGACGTGGCCGAGGACCTGGCCCGCATCTCGCCCGCGCGCCGGCCGGGCGTGTACGTCGTCGCGTGGGGCGTCGTGGCCGACGAGATGTTCCGCATTGCGCTGGCGGTCGGCGCGGAGAGCGTGGCGCAGCTGCCCCGGTCGGAGGCGTGGCTGACCGAGCTGCTGACCGACCTGGGCGACGGGGCCGGGCCGGCGGCCGAGGCGCTGACCGTCGGGGTGACCGGCGGCAGCGGGGGCGCCGGGGCCACGACGTTCGCGGCGGCGCTCGGCCAGGTCGGTGCCCGCCGCGGCCGGGCCGTGGTCGTGGACGCCGACCCCCTCGGCCCGGGCGTGGACCGGGTGCTCGGGCTCGAGGACCGCGACGGCGTCCGGTGGGACGGTCTCTGCGACACCACCGGCCGGCTCAGCGCACGGGCGCTGCGCGAGGCGCTGCCCCGGCGGGAGGACCTGGGGGCGCTCAGCTGGCGGGCCGGCCCGCCCGGCACCCTCCAGGCGTTCGCGGCGCGCGAGGTGCTGTCCGCCGCCCGGCGCGGCCACGACCTCGTCGTGGTCGACCTCCCGCGCACGCCCGACCCGCTGCTCGACGAGATCGCCGCGCGCTGCGACCGGCTGCTGGTGGTCGTCGTGCCGACGGTCGCCGGGGTGGCCTCGGCGGTCCGCACCTGCGCGCGGCACCGCGACCCGACCACGGTGCGCCTGGTCCTGCGCGGCCGGGGCATCGAGCCGCAGCAGGTCGCCCGCGCCACCGGCGTCCCCGTGCTCGCGACGATGCCGGACCAGCGCGGCCTCGCGGAGGCGATCGACCTCGGGCTGGGGCCGGTCCGCTCCCGGCGCAGCGCGCTCGGCCGGGCGGCCGGCGAGGTGCTCGACCAGCTGTTCCTGATGCGGGCCGCGGCATGACCACCCTGGGCGCGCTTCCGACCGACGACCTGGAGGCGGTCCGCGACCGGCTCGCCCGCAGCCCCGGCGAGCTCACGCCGCACCGGGTCGCCGAGGCGCTCCGGGAGAGCGGCCGGCCGGTCGGCGACGCCGCGGTGCTGGCCGTGTACGAGACGCTGCGCCGCGACGTCGTCGGCGCGGGTCCGCTCGAGCCGCTGCTGCGCCTGCCGGACGTCACCGACGTCCTCGTGAACGGGCCCGACCACGTCTACCTCGACCGCGGCGCGGGCCTGGAGGAGACCGCCGTCCGGTTCCCCGACGAGGCCGCCGTGCGCCGGCTCGCCCAGCGGCTGGCCGCCCTCGGCGGGCGGCGGCTCGACGACGCGACGCCGTACGCCGACCTGCGCCTGCCGGACGGCACCCGCTTCCACGCGGTGCTGGCGCCGCTGGCCCGGCCCGGCACGCTGGTGTCGCTGCGGGTCCCGCGGTCGCGCACGTTCACGGTCGACGAGCTGGTCGACGCCGGGACCCTCACGCCCGACACCGCCCGGCTGCTGCTCGCGATCGTCGACGCCCGGTTGGCGTTCCTCGTCAGCGGCGGCACCGGCTCCGGCAAGACCACGCTGCTCGCGGCGCTGCTCTCCCGGGTCGCGCCCGAGGAGCGGGTCGTCGTGGTCGAGGACGCCAGCGAGCTGCGGCCCGAGCACCCGCACCTGGTCGCCCTCGAGGGCCGCCCGCCCAACATCGAGGGCGCGGGGGCGGTGGAGGTCCGCACGCTGGTGCGCCAGGCGCTCCGGATGCGCCCCGACCGGCTGGTCGTCGGCGAGGTCCGCGGCGGCGAGGTCGTCGACCTGCTCGCCGCCCTCAACACCGGGCACGAGGGCGGCTGCGGCACCCTGCACGCGAACTCCGCCCTCGACGTCCCGGCCCGCGTCGAGGCCCTGGCGCTGGCGGCCGGTCTCGGCCGCGAGGCCGCCCACAGCCAGCTCGCCTCCGCCGTCCACGTCGTGCTGCACCTCGCGCGCGGTGCGGACGGCGTGCGCAGGCTCCGTCAGGTCGCCGTCCCCGATCGGCGGCCTGACGGCCTGGTCGCGATGGTGCCCGCGCTGGACATCGACGAGCGGGGGGTCGCCGCGCCCGGTCCGGGCGCGCCGGTCCTCGCCGCCCGGGTCGACCGGTG
>NZ_BAAAJE010000004.1:81510-137419 GCF_039526625.1 Nocardioides aquiterrae | reverse complement strand
GCGTGTGCTCATCACGGCACGCTCACATCACCCACACATCCAGCAGAAGAGCCGAAACTTCGGCCAGCAAGTTCAGGTTTCCCCGGTCGACCGGGGAAACCTGCACCCCCTACTCCGGCGGCACCGTGTGACAGACCGCCTCGACGTTGTTGCCATCGGGGTCGCGGACGAAGGCGCCGTAGTAGCGGTCGTGGTACTCGGGGAAGTGGCGGGGCTCGTGGAGGACCTCGGCGCCCTGCGCGACGGCCGCGGAGAAGAACGACCGGACGTCGTCGGCGGTGGCGGCCGTGAAGGCGACGTGGATCTCCCGGTTCGGGCCGGAGGCCGGGCCGGACTCCGGCTGGCGGCCGATCCAGAACTCCGGCTGCGAGGTGCCGTAGCCGATCGCGACGCCGTGGTCCATCAGGCGGTGGTGACCGAGGACGCCGAGGACGGCGTCGTAGAAGGCGGCGGAGCGCTCCAGGTCGGAGCAGTTGATGCCCAGGTGGTCGATCATGACCCGACCCTGCACGAGATCGCCGACGCCGGGCACCCGCCACTAGAGTCCGCAGCGTGACGGAGAACGTGACCACGGACGCGACCACGGACGCGACGCAGAACCCCTACGACCTCGCCGGCGAGGCTGCCGCGAAGCTCGCCGAGCTGACCGGCGTCGAGCGGCACGACGTGGCCCTGGTGCTGGGCTCCGGGTGGCTGCCGGCGGTCGACGCGCTGGGCGCGGCGACGGCGGAGATCGACACCACCGACCTTCCCGGTTTCAGCAAGGCCGCGGTCGCGGGCCACTCCGGGAAGATCCGCTCCATCGACGCCGGCGACCGGCAGCTGCTCGTCTTCCTCAGCCGCACCCACTACTACGAGGGCAAGGGCGTCGCGGCCGTCGTCCACGGCGTTCGTACGGCGGCGCGCGCCGGCTGCCGCACCATCGTGCTGACCAACGGGTGCGGCGGCCTGAACCCGGCGTGGACGCCGGGCACCCCGGTGCTGATCAGCGACCACATCAACCTGACCGGCCGCAGCCCGATCGTCGGCGCGAACTTCGTCGACCTCACCGACCTCTACAGCAGCCGCCTCCGCGCGCTGTGCAAGGAGGTCGACCCTACCCTCGACGAGGGCGTGTACGTGCAGTTCCCGGGCCCGCACTACGAGACCCCCGCCGAGGTCCGGATGGCCGGCATCATCGGCGGCACCCTGGTCGGCATGAGCACCACGCTCGAGGCCATCGCGGCCCGCGAGGCCGGCATGGAGGTGCTCGGCATCAGCCTGGTCACCAACCTGGCCGCCGGCATCAGCGACCAGCCGCTCAACCACGCGGAGGTCCTCGAGGCCGGGCGGGCCGCGGCCGCGCGGATGGGCGAGCTGCTCGGGCGGATCGTCCCCCGGATCTGATGGCCGACACGCGCCGGGCACTGGTCGAGGCCGCCACCGAGGCGTTCGCCGAGCACGGCGTGTTCACGGCCTCGCTCGTCGAGGTGACCCGCCGCGCCGGGCAGCGCAACCGCGGCGCGGTCCACTACCACTTCGGGTCGCGCGAGAGCCTGCTCGCCGCGGTGCTGGAGCAGCACGCGCCCTTCCTCGCCCGGCGTGAGGGCGAGCTGCTCGCGCTCGCCCGCGCCACCCCGGACACCGAGCTCGGCCCGGTCCTCGAGGCGATCGTCCGGCCGGCCGTCGAGCTCGCCGAGACCGGGACGTCCGGGCGCTGCTACCTGGTGATCGTCGGCGAGCTCGTCGAGGAGTACGACCGGCTCCACCCCGACGTCGCCGAGGCGCTCCGCCACACCGGTGGGTACGACGTCTACGCGCTGCTCGAGCAGCGCCTGCCGGACCTCGACGACGCACTGCGCGCCGAGCGGCTCGCCCTGATCACCGGCTTCATCCTGCGCTCGGTCGCCGACCGGGCGCGGCAGGGCACGAGCCCGGGGCGCGCCCAGCTCCCGACCGAGCGCTTCGTCCGCAACCTGGTGGCGATGGCCACCGGCATGGCGACCGCGCCCGCGGTCGGCGGCGAGTCGGCCGGATAGCCTGCCGACCGTGAGCACCTCTCTCTCGGCGGCGATGCGCCTCGGCTCCCGCGCCGAGCACGAGCAGGCGGAGGAGGCGCCGTTCGTCACCGACCTCCTCGCGGGCCGCGTGGGCGAGCAGGGGTACGCCGAGTACCTCCTCCGGCTGCGCGCGGTCTACGACGCCCTCGAGGGCGCCGTCCGCGCGCACGCCGACGACCCCGCCGTGGCGGCCGTCCACGACCCCGACCTCGAGCGGGTGCCCGCCCTCGACGCCGACCTCGACCACTGGCTACCGGACGGCCCGCGGACCGTGGCGTCGCCCGCGGTCACGGCGTACCGCGAGCGGCTCGAGCACGCACGGGCCTGGGGGCCGCTGCTCGCCGCGCACCACTACACCCGGTACCTCGGCGACCTCTCGGGCGGCCAGGCGATCGGCCGGGTCGTCGACCGCACCTTCGGCCTGGCCGGGCGCGGGGTCGCGTTCTACGACTTCCCGGCGATCCCGAGGCCCAAGCCGTACAAGGACGCCTACCGCGCGCGACTCGACGCCCTCGGCCTCTCCCCCGTGCAGACCGCACGCGTCGTCGACGAGGTGCGGGCCGCCTTCCGGCTCAACCACGGTTTGTTCGCCGAGCTGGTGGATAGCCTTCCCGCGTGAAGGTCCTCGTCACCGGCGCCGCCGGCAGCATCGGCCGTGTCGTCACCGTCGGGCTCGCCGACCGCGGGCACACCGTTGTCGGGCTCGACCGGGTCCCCCAGCCCGACGGCCACGACGGGCACTGGTACTCCGTCGACTGCGGCGACCCGGACGCGGTCGCCGCGGTCTTCGACGAGGAGTCGTTCGACGGCGTCGTGCACCTCGCCAGCTACCCCGGCGAGCTGAACCTGCCGGACTCCCTCGCCTCGCACGTCGTCACGACGGCCGCGCTGCTGGACGCGATGGTCGAGCACGGCGTCGGCCGCCTGGTGTTCGCCTCCTCCAACCACGCCGTGGGACGCACGCCCCGAGCGGACCTCGTCGACGTCGGCACCCGGCCCCGCCCGGACACCTTCTACGGGGTGAGCAAGGTCGCGGCCGAGGCCCTGATGAGCCTGTACGCCGACCGGTACGGCATCGACGCGGTCGCGTGCCGGATCGGGTCGTTCCTCGAGCGTCCCACCACGGTCCGTCACCTCGGGACCTGGCTCTCGCACGACGACGCCGTGCGTATGGTCGAGGCCGCGCTCACCGCGCCCGCGCCGGGGTTCGCGGTCCTCTACGGCATCTCCGCCAACACCCGCGGCTGGTGGGACCTCGAGCCCGGCCGGGCCCTGGGCTACGAGCCGCTCGACGACGCCGAGGAGTTCGCCGGCTCGGTGGCGCCGCGGGCCGAGGACGAGGCCGAGGCGGCGTACGTCGGCGGCGACTACACGTTCGCGTCGATGGAGCGGCCGGCGCTCGACCGGTCGTCCTGACCTTTGGACCGGCGCGCAAGGCTCGAGGGCATGACCCTTCCGCACCGCACTCTCGGAACCGCCAGCCCCCTCACCGTCTCGGAGCTCGGCCTGGGCTGCATGGGCATGTCGGAGTTCTACGGCACCGGCGACGAGGGCGAGGCGATCGCGACCATCCATCGCGCCCTCGACCTCGGCGTCACCTTCCTCGACACCGCGGACATGTACGGCCCGTTCACCAACGAGCAGCTGGTCGGCACCGCGATCGCCGGCCGCCGCGACGAGGTCCAGCTCGCCACCAAGTTCGGCAACGAGCGCCGGCCCGACGGCACCCGCGTCGGCATCAACGGCAGGCCGGAGTACGTCCGCGCCGCCTGCGACGCCTCGCTGCAGCGGCTCGGCGTCGACCACATCGACCTCTACTACCAGCACCGCGTCGACAAGACCGTCCCGATCGAGGAGACCGTCGGCGCGATGGCGGAGCTCGTCGAGGCCGGCAAGGTACGCCACCTCGGGCTCTCCGAGGCCTCGCCGGAGACGATCCGGCGCGCCCACGCCACCCACCCGATCACCGCGCTGCAGACCGAGTACTCGCTGTTCACCCGTGACATCGAGGACGAGATCCTGCCGACGATCCGCGAGCTCGGCATCGGGCTGGTGCCGTACTCCCCGCTCGGCCGCGGCATCCTCACCGGCGCGATCACCTCGGAGGACTCCCTCGACGAGGACGACTCGCGCCGCTCGGCGTACTTCCCGCGCCTCAACGGCGAGGGGCTGCGCGCCAACCTGCGCCTGGTCGACGCCGTCCGCGCGCTCGCCGAGAAGAAGGGGTGCACGCCCGGGCAGCTGGCGCTCGCCTGGGTGCTCGCCCAGGGCGACGACGTGGTGCCGATCCCGGGCACCAAGCGCGTGCGGTACCTCGAGGAGAACGTCGGCGCCGCCGACGTGCAGCTCACCGACGACGACCTGAGGGCGCTCGAGGAGGCGGTCCCGCGGGACGCGGTCGTCGGCGACCGGTACGGCGACATGAGCTCGATCGACGCCTGAGGCGCTCACGTGGGGCGACGCCGCCGCCGACACCCCGGCCGTCCGCCGCTGACCGTCAACCGCCGGCGGTCGCCGCCAGTCCCGCCACACAGCCCGCCATCATCCGGTGGTGGTTCCAGCGGAGCACCGGTGCGAGCACGGCGGACGCGGCACCGAGCACGCCCCCGGCGTGCACCGACTGCGCCAGGTCCAGACGGGTCCCGGAGGCGACCGGGGTCAGGTCGAACCGCACCGAGCCGGTGAGGTCGCCCGAGACGGCGACCTCCAGCCGCGAGGGCGAGCGGGAGACCGCGTGCAGGACCAGGTCGAGCGTGTAGGGCAGGACCGACCGGCAGAGCACCCGCGCGTCGTCCGGCCCGAGGGACGCGACCGCGCACACCTGAGGCCACCAGTCCGGGTAGTGCTCGAGGTCGACCAGCACCGCGTGCACGCGCGCCGGCGGCGCGGCGAGGTGCCAGGACCCGGAGAACGTGTAATGCGCCGCCACCCTCGTATCGTGCCCCCTATGACCGACCTCCTCACCGCGGCGCGCGCCTGGGCCGCCGACGATCCCGACCCGCAGACGCGCGCCGAGCTGGAGCAGGCGATCGCCGCGGTCGAGGCGGGCGGCGACGAGGCGGACCTCGCGGACCGCTTCGCGGGCACCCTGGAGTTCGGTACGGCGGGGCTGCGCGGCGCGCTCGGCGCGGGCCCGAACCGGATGAACCGCGTGGTGGTGACCCGCGCCGCGGCCGGGCTCGCGGCCTATCTGATCGAGCAGGGCCTGAAGGACACGGGCCACGCGCGCGGCTCGGTCGTGATCGGGTACGACGCCCGCCACAACTCCGACGTCTTCGCCCGCGACACCGCCGAGGTGATGACCGGCGCCGGGCTCCGCGCGTACGTCCTCCCCCGCCCGCTGCCGACCCCGCTCCTGGCGTTCGCGATCCGCGAGCTCGGCTGCGCGGCCGGCGTGATGGTGACCGCGAGCCACAACCCGCCCCAGGACAACGGCTACAAGGTCTACCTCGGCGACGGGAGCCAGATCGTGCCGCCGGCGGACGCGGAGATCGCGAGCCGGATCGCGGCGGTGGGCGCCCTCGCGGACGTCCCTCGCGGCACCGGCGGCACGGTGCTCGAGGAGGAGATCGTGGACCGCTACCTCGACACGGTGGCCGAGCTCGCCGAGGACGGGCCCCGCGACCTCGACCTGGTCTACACCCCGCTGCACGGCGTCGGCGGCACGACCGTGCAGCGCGTGCTGGAGGCCGCCGGGTTCCGCGAGCCCGCGGTCGTCGTCGAGCAGGAGCAGCCGGACCCCGAGTTCCCGACCGTCGCCTTCCCCAACCCGGAGGAGCCCGGCGCCATGGACCTCGCGATGGCGCTGGCCGAGAAGCACGGCGCGGACCTGGTGGTGGCGAACGACCCGGACGCCGACCGCTGCGCCGCCGCCGTCCCCGGACCGCACGGCTGGCGGATGCTGCGCGGCGACGAGGTCGGCGCCCTGCTGGCGCACGCCCTGCTGCGCCGCGGCAAGCACGGCACCTACGCCTGCAGCATCGTGTCGTCCTCGCTGCTCGGCAAGATGGCGGCGGCCGCCGGGCAGCCGTACGCCGAGACGCTCACCGGCTTCAAGTGGATCGGCCGCGTGCCGGGCCTGGCGTTCGGCTACGAGGAGGCGCTCGGCTACTGCGTCGACCCCGAGCACGTGAAGGACAAGGACGGCGTCTCCGCGCTGCTGCTGCTGTGCGAGCTGGCCGCCGAGACCAAGGCCGCGGGCCGCACGCTCGTCGACGTCCTGGACGACCTGGCCCGCGAGCACGGCCTGCACGCGACCGACCAGCTCTCCGTCCGGGTCACCGACCTCGGCGAGATCGCGGCGGCCATGGACCGGCTGCGCACCGCCCCGCCGGCCGAGATCGGTGGCCTAGCGGTCGAGCGGGTCGACGACCTCGCCGCCGGGAGCCCGGACCTCCCACCGACCGACGGGCTGCGCTACCGGCTCGCCGACGGCGCCCGGGTCGTCGTCCGCCCGAGCGGCACGGAGCCGAAGCTGAAGTGCTACCTCGAGGTCGTCGTCCCCGTGCATCCCGAGGACGGCGTCGACGCGGCCCGGATCGCCGCCGTCGGCCGCCTCGACGCCCTGCGCGACGGCATCAAGGCCGCCGCGGGCATCTGAGCGTCGCCCCGCCTGAGCTCGCGAAGGCAGGGATCCCGGCGCCAGATCGAGTAGCGCCCGCGACCGACGCAAGAGGTCGCGAGGGTGCGTATCGAGATCAGAACGCCAGCAGCCAGACCAGGAAGGCGGCGACGAGGACGGCGGTTCCGGCGAGCTCGGGCCAGGCATAGGTACGCCGGACCGTCGCGGCCGGGTCGGTGTTCCGGTCTCGCGCGTCCCGGGCGAGGTGGGTGATGCGCTCCTCCACGAACACCTGGTAGGTGTCGATCGCGCTCGGGGCGGCGGTGCCCGCCTTCCTCGAGGCCGCGCGCAGCCGGACCGTCTGCCGGGCGGAGTAGCCGACCACGGGCGAGAGGTAGCGCTTGTCGCCGACCGACACCGCCGTGACCTGGCCGACCGCGACCCTGTCGATGGCGGCGAGGGGGATGGTGTCGGTGTGGTACATGCCCCGCAGCACCAGCTCGCGGCCGGTCGCCCACAGGCCCGGGCGGAGCATCACGACCCAGATCAGGAGCGCACCCAGCACGGCCAGGATCGCCACGCCGAGCGGCCGGCCGGTGCTCCAGCCGGCGATCGCGAGACCCAGGATCACGGCGGTGCAGGCGAGCCCGATGTAGCCGCTGGCGCGCCCATTGGTCGCGTGGAACTTCTCCACGGCAGGGTCGGCGTGGTGGTCACTCATCGGGGTCGCTCCTGGGTTGTGGTGCTGCGCGACGTCAACCCTATGCTGGGTCGGTGACCAGCCCCTCCACCCTCCTCGCGCCGGCGTTCGACGACGTCACGCGGTCCGAGGCCTCGCTGCGGCGGTTCCTGCACGGGCTGCCCGGCGTCGACCAGGTCGGCGCCGAGGCGCGCGCCGCCGCTCTCGGGACCCGCTCGATCAAGACCAGCGCGAAGGAGTTCGCGCTCGACCTCGCGATCCGGATGGTCGACCTGACCACCCTGGAGGGCCAGGACACCCCCGGCAAGGTGCGCGCGCTCGCCGCGAAGGCGATGCGGCCCGACCCCGCCGACCCGAGCTGCCCGCAGGTGGCGGCGGTGTGCGTCTACCCCGACATGGTGGCGACCGCCCGCCGGACGCTGGGCGACAGCGGGGTGCACGTGGCGGCCGTGGCGACGGCGTTCCCCAGCGGCCGCGCCGCCCTCGACATCAAGCTGGCCGACACCCGCGACGCGGTGGAGGCCGGCGCCCACGAGATCGACATGGTCATCGACCGGGGCGCGTTCCTGGCCGGCCACTACCTGCAGGTGTTCGAGGAGATCGTCGCGGTCCGGGAGGCGTGTCGCCGAGAGGACGGGGAGAGCGCGCACCTGAAGGTGATCTTCGAGACCGGCGAGCTGCAGACCTACGACAACGTCCGCCGCGCGAGCTGGCTGGCGATGATGGCCGGCGCGCACTTCATCAAGACCTCCACCGGCAAGGTGCAGCCGGCCGCGACCCTGCCGGTCACGCTGGTCATGCTCGAGGCGGTCCGCGACTTCCGCGAGCAGACCGGGACCATGGTCGGCGTCAAGCCGGCCGGCGGGATCCGCACCGCCAAGGACGCCATCAAGTACCTCGTGATGGTCAACGAGGTGACCGGTCCCGACTGGCTCGACCCGGACTGGTTCCGCTTCGGCGCCTCCACGCTGCTCAACGACCTGCTGATGCAGCGCACCAAGATGAGGACCGGGCGCTACTCCGGTCCCGACTACTTCACGCTGGACTGATTCCCATGGGTTCCCCCTTCGAGTACGCCCCCGCGCCCGAGTCGCGCAGCATCGTCGACATCAAGCCGTCGTACGGCCTGTTCGTCAACGGCGAGTTCGTCCCCGGCCACGGGACGTCGTTCAAGACGATCAGCCCGGCCACCGAGGAGGTGCTCGCGGAGGTCGCCGAGGCCGACGAGGCCGACGTAGACGCCGCGGTGCGGGCCGCCCGCCGCGCCTACGACAAGGTGTGGTCGCGGATGCCCGGCCGCGAGCGGGCCAAGTACCTGTACCGGATCGCCCGGATCATCCAGGAGCGCAGCCGCGAGCTCGCCGTCTTGGAGTCGCTCGACAACGGCAAGCCGATCAAGGAGTCGCGCGACGTCGACGTGCCGACCGTCGCCGCGCACTTCTTCTACTACGCGGGCTGGGCCGACAAGCTGGAGTACGCCGGCCGCGGACCCGACCCGCAGCCGCTGGGCGTCGCGGGCCAGGTGATCCCCTGGAACTTCCCGCTGCTCATGCTGGCGTGGAAGATCGCCCCGGCGCTGGCCTGCGGCAACACCGTGGTGCTGAAGCCGGCCGAGACCACGCCGCTGACCGCGCTGCTGTTCGCGGAGATCTGCCAGCAGGCCGACCTCCCGCCGGGCGTCGTCAACATCGTCACCGGCGCCGGCGCCACCGGCCAGGCGCTGGTCGGGCACCCGGACGTCGACAAGGTCGCGTTCACCGGCTCCACGGCGGTCGGCAAGGCGATCGCCCGGTCCGTCGCCGGTACCCGCAAGCGGGTCACGCTCGAGCTGGGCGGCAAGGCCGCCAACATCGTGTTCGACGACGCCCCGATCGACCAGGCCGTCGAGGGCATCGTCGACGGCATCTTCTTCAACCAGGGCCACGTCTGCTGCGCCGGCTCCCGGCTGCTGGTGCAGGAGAACGTGTACGACGAGCTGCTCGAGCGGCTCAAGCGGCGGATGTCGACGCTGCGGATGGGCGACCCGCTGGACAAGAACACCGACATCGGCGCGATCAACTCCGGCGAGCAGCTCCAGCGGATCCGCGAGCTCTCCGAGGTCGGGGACGCCGAGGGCGCCGAGCGCTGGGAGGTCGCCTGCGACCTGCCCACCAAGGGCTACTGGTTCCCCCCGACGATCTTCACCGGCGTCTCGCAGGCCCACCGGATCGCGCGCGAGGAGATCTTCGGGCCGGTGCTGTCGGTGCTCACCTTCCGCACCCCGGCCGAGGCGGTCGAGAAGGCCAACAACACGCCGTACGGCCTGTCCGCCGGGGTCTGGACCGACAAGGGCTCCCGGATCCTGTCGATCGCCCACCAGCTGCGCGCCGGCGTGGTGTGGGCCAACACGTTCAACAAGTTCGACCCGACCAGCCCCTTCGGCGGCTACCAGGAGTCGGGCTACGGCCGCGAGGGCGGCCGGCACGGGCTGGAGGCCTACCTGCGATGAGTCGCGTCGACGTCCGCAAGACCTACAAGCTCTACATCGGGGGCGCGTTCCCCCGGTCCGAGTCCGGTCACTCCTACGTCGTGACCGACAGCAAGGGGAAGTTCGTGGCCAACGCTGCCCTCGCCTCGCGCAAGGACGCCCGCGACGCGGTCTCCGCGGCGCGCAAGGCGTTCGCCGGCTGGTCCGGCCGCACCGCCTACAACCGCGCGCAGATCCTGTACCGGATCGCCGAGGTCATGGAGGACCGCCGCCCGCAGTTCGTCCAGGCGCTGGGGCAGTCCGAGGGACTGTCCGCGTCGAAGGCCGGCGCGGCGCTCGACGAGGCCATCGACCGGCTGGTCTGGTACGCCGGCTGGGCGGACAAGATCACCCAGGTCGTCGGCAACGCCAACCCCGTGGCCGGGCCGTTCTTCAACCTGTCCACCCCCGAGCCGACCGGCGTGGTCGCGGTCCTCGCGCCGCAGGGGTCCTCGCTGCTCGGGCTGGTCAGCGTGGTCGCCCCGGTCATCGTCACCGGCAACACCGCGGTCGTCGTGTCGTCGTACGAGCGGCCGCTGCCGGCGGTCACGTTCGCCGAGGTGCTCGCCACCTCCGACGTGCCCGGCGGCGTGGTCAACATCCTGACCGGCGCGGCCGCGACCATCGCGCCGTGGCTGGCCGCGCACATGGACGTCAACGCCATCGACCTCACCGGGATCGCCGGCGACACCACGCTCGCCACCGACCTCGAGGTCGCCGCGGCCGACAACCTCAAGCGGGTCCGCCGGGCCCCCGACGCCGAGCCCGACTGGACCCTCGACCCGGGCCTCGAGCCGATGACCTCGTTCCTCGAGATCAAGACGGTCTGGCACCCGATGGGCGTCTGACCGACACCCGAGCGCGCCGCCGCTACGACGCGTGCGCCCACCCGCCGGGCTGGTTGACGGCGTCGCTGGAGGTCTCCGGGACCGGCGGCCACTCGTTGCCCGCGAGGCCGCCGCTGCCGGCGGCCAGGCTCACCCAGGCGACGGTGTCGGTGGTGGCCTGGCTGATCATGAAGTCGGCCAGGACCTTCACCACGTCGGCGACCTTGCGCGCGATCTTCTCGACGGCGGTGAGCAGGCTGGGCACCTCGAAGCTGATGATGTTCTCGGCGCTGGTCGCCGAGGAGAGCACCGCGATGATGTCGGCGTAGAAGGTGGCGAACTGGTAGACCAGGTCGGCCCAGACCTGGAGGATCTTCGCGGCCGCGGCGCTGGTCAGCTTCCCGCCCTCGTCGAGCGCGTCGCCGAGCAGCTCCAGCGCGGCGTTCTGCTTGGTGGCGACGGGCTCGTACGCCTCGAAGGCCGCGCCGCCCCAGGAGCCCGCGATCGCGGCCGACGCCTCGTCGTACGCCCGCTGCTTGAACAGGTCGGCCTTGGCGGAGGAGAACGTCTCGGCGTACAGCTGGAGGTCCATCGGGCTGCCGGCGAGGTCGTTGACGAGCTTGGTGATCTCGTCGTAGATCTTCCGGTAGCCGTCGTTGAGGGCCGGCGCGATCTCGTTGTTCCACTTGTCGAGGGCCTTCTCGGCGGCGCTCTCGCCGGGCCAGATCCCGTTGAGGAACCCGCCGATGCCGCTCAGCGCGTCGTCGATGATGTCCGTGCAGTGGTTCCAGGCGTTCGACCAGTCCTTGTTGAACTCGTCCCACTCCTGCCAGAACTGCTCCCAGAGCTCGGCGAAGGTCGTCGGGTCGGCCATGTCAGATCATCCTGTCGAGGGACTCCACCGACTCGGCGACCGTGGCGTCGGTGCCGTCGTAGGTGTCGGCGATGGCGGTGAGCGCGGCGCTGAGCCAGGCGAAGTTCTTCGAGCCCGTCTCCGCGGCATCGGCCATCGCCTGGATCCAGATGTCGTAGTTGTCGGACACCCCGCTCGAGCCGGCGAGGACGCCGAACTTGCTGCCCTGGCCGACGGCCGGCAGCAGGTTCTGGTGCACCGTCGCGGTGTCGGTCGAGCACTCCGTCCAGATCTTGGCCGCGTTGCGGAGCTTGTCGGTGTCGGCCCTCAGGTCACCCATGGTCCCTCTTCCCGTACGCGTCGGCGAATGCCTGGTGGACGGCGGCGACCACGGCCGTCCGCGGGGCCTGCCGCAGCCAGCCGGGGTCGATGTCGACGAGCCGGCCGCGGCTGCCGGCCGGTTCGAGCCGGACCCGCAGGCACTCGTTGTCCGAGGTCCCGACCGGGCTCAGCTCGCCCGTGCCACCGCCGCCCGCGTCGATCAGGTCCCAGTGCGGCCCGCCGGAGGGGTCCGGCGCGGGCGGGCGTCCCAGCACGACCGGCCCCGCCGGACGCGCGCCGGCCAGCGACTCGGGCGCCCGCGGCGCGTGGGCGACGAGAGCGGCGGCGTACGCGGTGTCGAAGGCGTCGGCGAGCATCGCCGCGTCCCGGAGACCGTCGTCCAGCCCGGCGAGCGTCACGTCCGCGAACCTGCCGCGAGCGTCGACCTCGACCGAGACGGGATCGCCGTTCTGCTCGACCTGGTCGTAGTACACCTCGGCCCTATGCCCCTGCCCGCCCGCGGGCCAAACCTCGGGTTTCGCTCCCCACCCGGCCGGGGACGCTCCGACCATGTCGACCCTGCTCGGGCGCGGTCTCGCCCTGCTGTCCGCCGCGGTCCTGACCGCCGCACTCGCGGCCGGGTGCGGCGACGAGGAGTCGTCGGCGACGGCGCCACCCACCGGGCCGGAGACGAGCGGCGCACCACCGACGGGGACCGCCGACCCCGAGACCGGCGCCTGCGGGTCCGTGATCCCCGCCGCCGTGCTGACGTCGCTCGGCTGGGACGCCGCCGAGCCGGTCGAGGACCGGGGTGGGTGCCTCGCCACCAGCGCGCAGGGCACGATCCTGGTGGTCCAGGTCGGCGAGGCGTACGACGCCGCCTGCGACCGGCTGCGCGGCGCCGCCCCCGGCTCGACGTACCGGCCCTCGGTGGACAACCCGGCCGGCTACGACGCCTGCGGGTTCGTCCGCGACGACGACCTGGGCCAGTCCGAGTTGGTGGTGACCGACGACCGCGACCGGGTGGTGAGCATCGGCGTCGCGGCACTCGAGCCCACCGACCCGGAGCAGGTGCGCGCGGCGCTGCTCGAGGTCACCGGCAGCGTGGCCGACCTGCCCTGACACCCCGGCGGCGGACCGGGCAGAATGGGTCGGTGCGCGCACGGCTGATCGTCCTCGCCGGACCGTCCGGGTCCGGCAAGTCGCGACTCGCCGAACGGATCGGCCTCCCGGTCCTGCGCCTCGACGACTTCTACAAGAGCGCCGGCGACCCCACCCTTCCTCTCATCACCGAGGGCGCGAACGCCGGCATCGTCGACTGGGACGACCCGGCGTCCTGGCTGCTCGACGATGCGATGGCCGCGCTCGACGAGCTGTGCCGCACCGGCCGCGCCGAGGTGCCCGTCTACGACATCGCCCACGACGGGCGGTGCGGGTGGCAGACCCTCGACCTGGAGGGGCAGGAGCTGTTCGTGGCCGAGGGGATCTTCGCGCAGGAGATCGTGCCGCACGCCCGGGCCGCCGGGCTGCTGGCCGCGGCGTACTGCGTGCGCCAGCATCCGATGGTGACGTTCTGGCGCCGGCTCACCCGCGACCTGCGGGAGCGCCGCAAGCCACCGGCGGTCCTGCTCCGGCGCGGCGTCGCCCTGATGCGCGACCAGCAGCGCGTGGTCGCGCACGCGGTGGCACTCGGCTGCCGGGCGGTGCACCCCGACGAGGCGTACGCCGCCGTCCACGGCCTGCTCGGGAGGGAGCCGCACCGGTGACCGAGGACTGGCCCGAGCGGGTGTTCCGCGAGCGCCTGGTCCAACCGGACCGGGTGTCCTGCGGGGCCACCTGCCTGGTGGTCGCGCGGATGATCGAGGACCACGCGTACGGCGAGTACATCGGCGCGGCGCCGTCGGTCGCCGACCGGTTCCGCGAGGAGGTCCTCGCGATGCACCGGCGGGTCACCGGCCCGGTCGACGGCGGCCGCCTGCAGGTGCCCTGGCCGCGCGCGCTCGGCACGCCGCCCTGGGCGGTCGCGCGTCAGCTCGGCGACCGCGACGTGCGCTGGATCCGCACGTCACCCGCCTCCGGGTACGACGCCGTGCTCGCGGCGACCCGGCGGCGCAGGCCGGTGCCGGTCTACATCGGCAGCACCTGGCTGCCTCGCCACGTGGTGCTCGCGCTCGGCGAGGAGGGCGACCGGCTGCGCTTCTTCGAGCCCGCCTCCGGCCACCTCCGGGACGTCGGACGCGAGGAGTTCGCCCGGGCGCGCCTCGGCCTCGCCGGCTGGGACCACGCCTGGTGGGCGATCCTGCCCGAGCCGGTGACGCCCAGCTAGCTCGTCCAGACGACGAGGACCAGCACCAGCCAGGCGGCGGCGATCCCGAGCGCGACCAGCCCGAGCAGGGACGCGAGCACGAACCAGGTGCGGCCGGCGCCCTCGGCGCGGCCCTCGGTCGCCGCGACGTCGACGCGCTCGGGGTGCTCGGGGTCGTAGGCGACCTCGATCTCCTCACCGACCCGCGGGGGCGGCGTCGGCAGGTCGGTGAGCGTCAGCGCGTCCACGGGCTCCCCGGCGCCGGCCGGCACGAAGCTGACCCGGGCGAAGTACCGCGTGTCCGGCTCGGTGCCGAAGCTGAGGTCCTTGGCCTCCAGCGCGGTCACGGTCGCCCGGGTGGTCACCGCCCGCTCGCGGAACCCCGCGGCGGTCCGCCGGACCGACCGCCCCTTGAGCACCAGCCCGAGCGCCACCAGCAGCACCACGGCCGCCGAGACGAGCAGCAGGACGGTCGGGGCGAGGTGGATGCTCACGTCCCGGCCTCGGTCACGAGCGCGGCGTACCCGGGCTTGATCACGTCGTCGATGATCGCCAGCCGCTCGTCGAACGGCAGGAACGACGACTTCATCGCGTTGATGGTGAACCAGCGCAGGTCGTGGAGGTCGTACCCGAACGCCTCCGCCAGCGCCGCCATCTCGTGGCTCATCGACGTGCGGCTCATCAGCCGGTTGTCGGTGTTGACCGTCACCCGGAAGCGCATCCGGGTCAGCAGCCCGATGGGGTGCTCGGCGATCGAGGTCGCGGCCCCGGTCTGCAGGTTCGACGACGGGCACATCTCGAGCGGGATGCGCTTGTCCCGGACGTAGGCCGCCAGCAGCCCGAGCTCGACGCTCCCGTCGTCGCGGACGGTGATGTCGTCGATGATCCGGACGCCGTGGCCGAGCCGGTCGGCGCCGCACCACTGGATCGCCTGCCAGATCGACGGCAGGCCGAACCCCTCCCCCGCGTGGATCGTGAAGTGCGCGTTCTCGCGCTGCAGGTACTCGAACGCGTCGAGGTGGCGGGTCGGCGGGTAGCCCGCCTCCGCACCGGCGATGTCGAAGCCGGCGACGCCGCGGTCGCGCCAGGCGACGGAGAGCTGGGCGATCTCCATCGAGCGGGCCCGGTGCCGCATCGCGGTGAGCAGCTGGCGGACCACGATCCGCCCGCGGGCGGCCGCGACGCCCTGGTCGAAGCCCTCCTGCACGGCGGCGACGACCTCGTCGAGGGTCAGCCCCTCGTTGACGTGCTGCTCCGGCGCGTACCGGATCTCGGCGTACACCACCCCGTCGGCGGCGAGGTCCTCGACGGCCTCGCGGGCCACCCGGGTGAGCGCCGGGACGGTCTGCATCACCGCCACCGTGTGGTCGAAGGTCTCGAGGTAGCGCTCCAGCGAGCCGGAGTCGCTCGCCTCGCCGAACCAGCGGCCCAGCGACTCGGCCGTCATCGCCCCGTCGACGCTCGGCAGCACGTGGCCGACCTCGGCGGCGAGGTCGATGATCGTCTGAGGACGCAGCCCGCCGTCGAGGTGGTCGTGCAGCAGGACCTTCGGCGCCCTGCGGATCTGGTCGAGGGTCGGGGTCATGGCAGGGATCCTGTCAGAACCGGCTAGGTTCCAGGGTCATGCGCGTGTTCAACTCCCTCGACGAGGTCGCCGCCGCGAGCGGCGAGGAGCTCGGTACGTCCGACTGGCTGACCATCGACCAGGAGCGGGTGAACCGGTTCGCCGACGCCACCGGCGACCACCAGTGGATCCACGTGGACGTGGAGAAGGCGGCATCCGGCCCGTTCGGCGGCACCATCGCGCACGGCTACCTGACGCTGTCGCTGGTCCCCTACCTCGGCAGCCAGGTGTTCGCGTTCGACACCCCCGGCGCGAAGCTCAACTACGGCGCCAACAAGGTGCGCTTCCCGAACCCGGTCAAGGTCGGCCAGCGGATCCGCTCCACGGTCACCCTGGGCGACGTCACCGACCTCCCGTCGGGCAAGCAGGTCATCCTGCGCCACACCATCGAGATCGACGGCGAGGCCAAGCCCGCCTGCGTCGCCGAGACCGTCGTGCTGCTGCTGGTCTGACGCCGAGTCGGCGCCAATGCAGACGCCAGGACCGCCGAGTCGGCGCCAATGCAGACGCCGGACCTGCAGTAGCGCCGACTCGGCGCCTTCCCGACCTGCAGTAGCGCCGACTCGGCGCCTTCCGGACCTGCAGTAGCGCCGACTCGCGCTAGCCGACGCGGTCGATGACCAGGGGGGCGGGGGTGAACGGCGTGTCCGCGGGGGCGATGTCGTAGCCGCCCTCGAGCGACTCCAGGGCGCGGTCGAAGCGGGCCGGCTCGTCGGTGAGCAGCGTGAAGAGCGGGGCGCCCTCGGTGACGGCGTCGCCCGGCCGGGCGTGCCACACCACGCCGGCGCCGGCCTGCACCGGGTCCTCCTTGCGCGCGCGGCCCGCGCCGAGCCGCCACGCGGCCATGCCGACCGCCATCGCGTCCAGCCGGGTCAGCACGCCGGCCGACGGCGCGGTGACCACGTGCGACTCGCGCGCCTGCGGCAGCGGGGCGTCCGGGTCGCCGTCCTGGGCGCGGATCATCGCCTTCCACGCGTCCATCGCCCGTCCGGACGCCAGCACGTCGGCGAGGTCGACGTCGGACCGGCCGGCGCCCGCGAGCATCTCGCGGGCCAGCGCGAGCGTCAGCTCGACCACGTCGGCGGGACCGCCTCCGGCGAGCACGTCGACCGACTCCTGGACCTCGATCGCGTTGCCGGCGGTGCGGCCGAGCGGCGTGGACATGTCGGTGAGCAGCGCGACCGTGCGCACGCCGGCGTCCTGCCCCAGCGCGACCATCGTCTCGGCGAGCTCACGAGCGGCGTCGATCGACTTCATGAACGCACCGGTGCCGACCTTCACGTCGAGCACCAGCGCGCCGGTGCCCTCGGCGATCTTCTTGGACATGATCGACGAGGCGATCAGCGGGATCGCCTCGACCGTGCCGGTCACGTCGCGCAGCGCGTACAGCTTCTTGTCCGCCGGCGCCAACCCGTCGCCGGCCGCGCAGACGACGGCGCCGACCGACTCCAGCTGCGCCATCATCTCCTCGTTCGACAGCAGCGCCCGCCAGCCCGGGATCGACTCGAGCTTGTCCAGCGTGCCGCCGGTGTGGCCCAGGCCCCGGCCGGACAGCTGCGGTACGGCGACGCCGCACGCAGCCACCAGCGGGGCCAGCGGCAGGGTGATCTTGTCCCCCACGCCGCCCGTCGAGTGCTTGTCCGCGGTCGGCCGCGAGAGCGTGGAGAAGTCCATCCGCACCCCCGACGCGATCATCGCGTTCGTCCAGCGGGAGATCTCGCGCCGGTTCATCCCGTTGAGCAGGATCGCCATCGCGAGCGCCGACATCTGCTCGTCGGCCACTGCACCGCGCGTGTAGGCGTCGATCACCCAGTCGATCTGGCTGTCGGAGAGCTCGTGCTGGTCGCGCTTGGCGGAGATCACCTCGACGGCGTCGTGCTGCATCGGCATGCCCGCACCCTAAGGCCCGGCGCGGTCAGGCGAGGTCCTCGGGGCCGAACGCGTCCGGCAGCACCTCGGCCATGGTCCGCACGCCGGAGACCGTCCACAGCAGGAGGTCCGGACCGCCGTTCTCGAAGAGCAGCTGCCGGCAGCGCCCGCAGGGCATGATCACGTCGCCGTCGCCGTTCACGCACACGAAGTGGGTCAGCCGGCCGCCTCCGCCCAGGTGCAGGTCGCCGACCAGGCCGCACTCGGCGCAGAGCGTGACCCCGTACGCCGCGTTCTCGACGTTGCAGCCCGCGACCACGCGCCCGTCGCTGACCCGCGCGGCGGCACCGACGCGATACCCGGAGTACGGCGCGTAGGCGTGCGTCGCCGCGTCGTCCGCGGCGGCTCGGAGCGCGGTCCAGTCCGCGTCCCGCTCGGGGTCGGTAGCCACCACGGCGACACCCTAACCGTTACACAATCTTTCCCGCGTAACGGTCTGCCGGCCGCACGTCATTCGGTACGGTGACCGACTGTCGCGCCGTACCCGACGGGCGAAGATTTCTGGAGGCACATAGTGAACAAGTTGAGGAAGGCCGCAGGCGGCAGCGTCGCAGCCCTGCTGGCCACCGCCCTGTTGGCCGGGTGTGGCAGCGCGCCGGACGAGTCCGGCGGCGGCAGCGACGGCGGCAGCACCCCCGCGGCCTCGGACTTCCTGCCGTGCATCGTCTCGGACGCGGGTGGCTTCGACGACAAGTCGTTCAACCAGCTGTCCTACGAGGGCGTGCAGCAGGCCGCCGACGAGCTCGGCACCGACTTCAAGGCCGTCGAGTCGAACAGCGAGAACGACTACGCGCCGAACATCGACAGCCTCGTCTCCGAGGGTTGCGACGCCATCGTCACGGTCGGCTTCGCGCTCGCCGCGGCGACCAAGGAGGCCGCGGCCGCGAACCCGGACATCAAGTTCGTCCTCATCGACGACGCCGCCGACGGTGGCGACGACGGGCAGACCTTCGACGGCAAGGCCGACGAGCCGAACATCAAGCCGCTGCTGTACGACACCGCGCAGGCCGCGTTCCTCGCGGGCTACGCGTCGGCCGACTACAGCAAGACCGGCGTCGTCGGCACCTACGGCGGCATGCCCTTCCCGACCGTCACGATCTTCATGGACGGCTTCAAGCAGGGCGTCGACTACTACAACCAGGAGAACGGCAAGAGCGTCAAGGTCGTCGGCTGGGACGGCAAGAACGGCCTGTTCACCGGTGGCTTCGAGGCCAACGAGAAGGCGACCAACACCGCCAAGCAGATCATCGACCAGGACGCCGACGTGATCCTGCCGGTGGGCGGCCCGATCTACCAGGGCGCCCTCACCGCGATCGCCGACTCCGGCAAGGACATCGCGATGCTCGGCGTGGACGCCGACGTGTTCGAGACCGACCCGAACACCCAGGACGTCATCCTGACCTCGGTCCTGAAGAACATGAAGATCTCGACCTACGAGGCGATCATGTCCGCCGCGAAGGACGGCGACAACTTCGACTTCACCCCGTACGTCGGCACCCTCGAGAACGACGGCGTCGGGATCGCCCCGTTCCACAACTTCGAGAGCAAGGTCAACCCGGACCTGCAGGGCAAGCTCGACGAGATCAAGGCCGGCATCATCGACGGCTCGATCCCGGTGAACTCCTACCTGAACCCGGCCTGATCCCGGATCTGACGACGCAGTACCGCTGAATCCCACCGAGAGGGGGAAGGTCGGCTCCAGCCGGCCTTCCCCCTTTCGTTCTCGGGCCGCCTACGCACCCCTAGGATGCCGTCCCATGAAGCTCGTCCTCCGCGACATCACCAAGCGGTTCGGATCGCTGGTCGCCAACGACGCCATCTCCCTCACCGTCGAGCCGGGTGAGATCCACGCCCTCCTCGGCGAGAACGGCGCGGGCAAGTCCACGCTGATGAACGTGCTCTACGGCCTCTACCAGGCCGACGAGGGCGAGATCGAGCTCGACGGCGTCGTCCAGCACTTCTCCGGGCCCGGCGACGCGATCGCCGCCGGCATCGGGATGGTCCACCAGCACTTCATGCTGATCCCCGTCTTCACCGTCGCCGAGAACGTGATGCTCGGCAACGAGACCACCGGCTTCGCCGGTGCCCTCGACCTCGAGGCCGCCCGCCGCCGGGTGCGGGAGATCTCCGAGCAGTTCGGGTTCGACGTGAACCCCGACGCGCTCGTCGAGGACCTCCCCGTCGGCGTCCAGCAGCGGGTCGAGATCATCAAGGCGCTCTCGCGCGACGCGCAGGTGCTCGTCCTCGACGAGCCCACGGCCGTGCTCACGCCGCAGGAGACCGACGAGCTCATGCAGATCATGCGCGGGCTCAAGGAGTCCGGCAAGGCGATCGTCTTCATCACGCACAAGCTGCGCGAGGTCCGCGAGGTGGCGGACAAGATCACCGTCATCCGCCTCGGCAAGGTCGTCGGCGAGGCCGAGCCGACCGCGACGAACGCGGAGCTCGCCTCGCTCATGGTCGGCCGCCCCGTCGAGCTGACCGTGCACAAGGAGCCCAAGGAGCCCGGCGCGGAGACCCTGGCCGTCGAGGGGCTGCGCGTCATCGACGCGGCCGGGCGGGTCCACGTCGACGACGTGAGCTTCACGATCCGCGCCGGCGAGATCCTCGCCGTCGCCGGTGTGCAGGGCAACGGTCAGACCGAGCTCACCGAGGCGCTGCTCGGGCTCCAGGAGCACGTCGAGGGCTCGATCCGTCTCAACGGCGAGGAGCTCGTCGGCCGCTCGGTCCGGCACATCCTGGACTCCGGCGTCGGGTTCATCCCCGAGGACCGCCAGGCCGAGGGACTGGTCGGCGAGTTCACGATCGCCGAGAACCTGATGCTCAACCGCAGCCACGGCAAGCCGTTCGTCCGCCACGGCACCCTCCAGCTCAGCCGCCTGGAGGAGTTCGCCGAGGAGAAGCTCGAGGAGTACGACATCCGCGCGCCCGGCGCCACGGCGCTGGCCGACCAGCTCTCCGGCGGCAACCAGCAGAAGGTCGTCGTCGCCCGCGAGCTGTCGCGCGACGTGAACCTCCTGGTCGCCGCGCAGCCCACCCGCGGCGTCGACGTCGGCTCGATCGAGTTCATCCACAAGCAGATCGTCGCGGGACGCGACGCCGGGATGGCGGTGCTGGTGGTGTCGACCGAGCTGGACGAGGTGGTCTCGTTGGCGGACCGCATCATGGTGGTCTACCGGGGCCGCGTGGTCGGTATCGTCCCGGCAGGCACCCCGCGCGACGTGCTCGGGTTGATGATGACCGGTGAGCGTCCGGAAGGGGCGAACGCGTGAGCAGCGCTGTCGGGACCGAGCAGCACCCACCCACCGAACCGGAGAAGGGGCAGCAGGCCCCGGAGCAGGACCGCTGGCGGGCCGCCCTCCGGGAGATCCTGGCCGGGAGCGTGCTGACCGGCGTCCTCGCCGTGCTCCTCGCGATCCTGGTCGGCTCGGTGCTGATCGCCGCGACCGACGAGCACGTGCGCGAGACCGCCGGCTACATCGGCGCCCGCCCCGGCGACTTCTTCCAGGCCACCTGGGACGCGATCTGGGGCGCGTACACCGCGCTGTTCCGCGGTTCGGTCTACAACACCAACGCCACGTCGTTCGACCAGGGCATCCGGCCGCTCACGGACACGGCGAAGTTCGCCGCGCCGCTGATCCTGGCCGGCCTCGGCGTCGGCGTCGGTTTCCGGGCCGGCCTGTTCAACATCGGCGGTCGCGGGCAGATGCTGCTCGGGGGCGCCGCCGCGGGCTGGGTCGCCTACCAGTTCGACCTGCCGGCCGTCTTCCACCTGACGCTGGCGCTGGTCGCCGCGATGGTCGCCGGCGCGCTGTGGGCCGGCCTCGCCGGCCTCCTCAAGGCGCGCACCGGCGCCCACGAGGTCATCGTCACGATCATGCTCAACTACGTGGCGTACTACCTGGTCTTCTTCGCCCTGTCGCAGCAGAGCCTCCTGCAGGCGCCCGACTCGTTCAACCCGAAGTCGCTGCCCGCCAAGGAGTCCGCTCAGCTGCCGAAGCTGCTCGGCGACCAGTACAGCCTGCACCTCGGCTTCATCCTCGCGCTGGTCGCCGTGGCCTTCGCGTGGTGGCTGCTCGAGCGCTCGTCGCTGGGCTTCCGGATCCGCGCCGTGGGCATCAACCCCGAGGCCGCACGCGCGTCCGGCATCAACGTCAGCCGCATCTACGTGACGGTGATGCTGATCGCCGGCGCGCTCGTCGGCCTCGCGGGCGCCAACCAGGTGCTCGGCACCGTCACCAGCGGCGTCACCGTCGACCTCGACGCCGGGATCGGCTTCGACGCGATCACCGTCGCCCTGCTCGGCCGGTCGCGGCCGCTGGGCATCCTCGCCGCCGGCATCCTGTTCGGTGCGTTCAAGGCCGGTGGCTTCACGATGCAGGCCTCCCAGGACATCCCCGTCGACATCGTGCTCGTGGTGCAGTCCCTGATCGTGCTGTTCCTCGCCGCGCCGCCGTTGGTCCGGACCATCTTCCGGCTGCCCGCCAAGGAGGCGAAGTGACCACCCCCACCGGCGAGACCAGCGTCCCGCTGCACGAGACGCCGATCGCGGGCGTCACGACCGTCGTCGACCGCAAGGCCCCGGTCCTCCTCGGCGTGCTGACGCTCGGCCTGCTGCTGATCGTCGCGATCTGGCCGGACTCCGGCCACACGACGTTCCGCCTCGCGGCGCCCTCGGACTTCGCCCAGCTGCCCACGGTCACGGTGCCGTCCACGCTCACCGCGTGGCTCATGGTCGTCGTCTGCGCGCTGTGCGCCGCCTGGTCGATCCTCCTCTACCGGCGCCGGCGCCGCACGCCGATCTGGCTGGTGATCCTGTACGCCGTCGCGTGGATGATCGGCTTCCTGACCTGGGCCGCCACGGGCGGCACCATCCCCGTGGTCGGCCTCCTGTCCGGGTCGCTGGCCCTCGCGGTGCCGCTGGTCTTCGGCGCCTTGGGCGGCGTGCTCGGCGAGCGTTCGGGTGTCGTGAACATCGCCATCGACGGCCAGCTCCTCGCGGGCGCGTTCGCGGCCGCGATGATCGGCTCCGCGCTGGACTCGACGTGGGCCGGGCTGATCGGCGCGATGGCGGCCGGCACCCTGGTGGCCCTGATCCTCGGGCTCTTCGCGATCACCTACTTCGTCGACCAGATCATCGTGGGCGTCGTGCTCAACGTGCTGGTCATCGGCCTCACCAGCTTCATGTTCACCCAGGTGCTCGCCCCGAACGCCGCCTCGCTGAACTCGCCGCCGCGGTTCGAGAGGATCGCCATCCCGGTCCTCGGTGACATCCCGCTGATCGGTCCGGTCTTCTTCCGCCAGACGGCCGTCGTCTACCTGCTCTACATCGCCGTTGCCCTCATCACCTGGGCCCTGTACCGGACCCGGTGGGGCCTGCGCGTGCGCGCCGTCGGCGAGCACCCGACGGCCGCCGACACGGTCGGCATCAAGGTCAACCGGACCCGCTACCGCACGATCCTGATCGCGGGCGCGGTGGCCGGCATGGGCGGCGCCTTCTACACCCTGGTCTCGGTCCCCCAGTTCAACCGGGAGATGACCGGTGGCGCCGGCTACATCGCGCTCGCCGCGGTGATCTTCGGCAAGTGGGACCCGATCCGGGCGACGCTGGCCGCGCTGCTGTTCGGGTTCGCCACGAACCTGCAGGGCGTGCTGTCGGTCATCGGCTCCCCGGTGCCCAGCCAGTTCATGCTGATGCTGCCGTACGTCGTGACGATCTTCGCGGTCGCCGGCCTGGTCGGCCGCTCGCGGCCGCCGGCCGCGGACGGCATCCCCTACCGCAAGGGTTAGCCGGTCAGCGCCGCCACGGCGGCGTGGGCCAGCACCTTCGCGCCGACGGCGACCGCGCGCTCGTCGACGCGCAGGTTGCCCTGGTGCAGGTCGTACGTGCGGCCGCCGGGCGTCCGGGTGCCCAGGCGGCCCATGGCACCCGCGACCCGGTCCAGGTACCAGCCGAAGTCCTCGCCGCCCAGGCTCTGCTGCGTGGGCACGTGGCCGCTGAGACCGACGACCTGCTCGACCGCGCGGCCGAGCAGCACGATCGACTCCACGTCGTTGACCACCGGCGGGACGCCGCGCTGGTAGTCGACCTGCGCGGTGACGCCGTACGGCGCGACGATCTGCTCGACCAGCACCGGGACCAGTTTCTCGGCCTCGGACCAGGCGACGGCGTCGAGCATCCGCACGGTGCCGCCGATCCGGCCGGTCGCGGGGATCACGTTGTGCGCGGAGCCGGCCCGGACGATGCCCCACACCACGCTCACGCCGGCGCGCGGGTCCAGGCGCCGGGACAGGATCGCGGGCAGCTCCGTGACGACCTTCCCGAGCGCGTAGGTGAGGTCCTCGGTGAGGTGCGGCCGGGACGTGTGCCCGCCCGAGCCGGTCAGCGTCACCTCGAGGTGGTCGGCGGCGCCGGTGATCGGGCCTTCGCGCAGGCCCACCTTCCCGACGTCCAGGCTCGGGTCGCAGTGCAGCCCGAAGATCCGGTCGATGCCGGCGAGCGCACCGTGCTCGATCAGCGCCAGCGCTCCCCCGGGCATCACCTCCTCCGCGGGCTGGAAGAGCAACCGCACCCGGCCGGGCAGCTGCCCGAGCTCGTGCACCCGCGCGATCGCCACCGCGGCGCCGACCAGTGCCGAGGTGTGGACATCGTGGCCGCACGCGTGGGTGACACCCTCGACGGTGCTGGACCAGGGGTCGTCGGTGAGGTCCGGGACCGGCAGTGCGTCCAGGTCGGCGCGGAGCGCCACCGTCGGTCCGTCGTCGCCGATCTCGGCGATCAGGCCGGTGCGCGGGAGCGGGCTGACCCGCCAGCCCGTCCGGGCCAGCCAGGACTCTGCGAGCGCGGTGGTGCGGATCTCCCGCCACGACAGCTCCGGGTGCGCGTGCAGGTCGCGGCGCAGCCCGATGAGCTCGGCCGCGTGCTCGTCCACGGTGGCGTCGATCACCGCTGCGACATCCGGGAGTTCTGGCATCGGGGTCGAGCCTAGTTCACCCGCGGTTCGCCCGGAGACGACAGTGCGGGCCCCGGACGGTCACCCGGGGCCCGCACCACGTTCGACCGGCGGTCAGCCGCCGGCCGGGAACAGCAGGACCTGGCCGTGCGGATCGGCCGGGTCGCCCTCCAGGTCGGCCGACGTCACGTAGACGCCGCCGGTGCCGTACTCGACGTCGGCCGCGTACGGGACCTCGGCGAGCGGGGATGCGTCCCCACCGAGCGGCTGCTGCATGACCACGCCCGGGAACAGCAGCGAGATGTACGCCGTGCCGGTCGGCGAGATCGCGATGCCGGTGGGCGTGTACAGCCCGCCCTTCATGAGCGTGACCGTGCCGGTGGCCAGGGCCACCTGGTATACCGAGCCGACCGGCGCGACCTCGCCGAGCCGCCCGCCGAGCGTGGTGACGTAGAGGTTGCCGTCGGGGCCCACCTCGATGTCGGTCGGCACCGGCTCGCCCTTGAAGGTCTTGCCCTGGGTGCACTTCGGCAGGCCCCATCCCTTGCGCAGCTTCTTGGTGACCGTGGCCTTCACCGGGGGGAGCAGCGCGAGGGTGCTGATCTCGCCGCCCGGGCCGACCGCGAGGATGTCGTTGCCGGCGGCGTCGGCGACGTACGTGGTGTCACCGACGGTCGTCGTGGCGTAGGGGTGGGAGTCCTTGATGCCGCCGTAGGCGACCATGCCCTCGCGGTTGTCCTTCGGGATCGACCGCTTGCAGGCCTTCGACAGCCCGCGGATGCCGTAGGTGCGCGTGCCGTCCGGGTTGTGGGTCTTCTCGTACAGGCCGGTGTCGGCGATCTCGGCCTGGTCCCAGCCGTCGCCGTTCGGGGTGTAGGTGTAGACGGCGGCGTCGGTCGGGCCACCGGTCGCCGTGAACGTGACGACATCACCCGAGACCGACACGCCGCCGATCTCGCGGTGCGCCTCGTCGGCGTAGATGACCTCGGGGTCCCCGCCGGGTGCCACCTCGGTCAGGAGACCGGCGAAGTTCTGGGTGACGTACACGGTGCCGTCGGTGGCGACCGCCACCTTCAGCGGCGAGACGAGCCCGTCGGCCACGAGCGTGCCGTCAGCGGCGTTCGCCGCGGGGGCGAGCGCAGTGGCCAGCAGCGAGAGTGCTGCCACGGCCACCGGGATCAAGGGGGTACGACGCATGTGCTTCCTCCGAATTGTCTCGATGAGGGCGCCAGTGTTGGCGGCCCGGTGTCCCGAGAGCACGGGGCATGCGTCCCTGATACGCGGGAAGCTCGGACGGGGCTCCCCAAACGGCGGAATGGGCCCCGCTGGTCCAGACGGGTCGGGCCGGGGGTCCGACCCGGTCAGCCGGCGTCGTACGCCGCGAGGATGCGGTCGGCGGCGACGGTCGCGGGGAGCTCACCGGCGAGGACGGCCTCGCGCAACTCGGACCGGATGGCCTTGACCGCGGGCGAGTGGCGCAGCCGCTGGTCGAGCTCGTCGCGGACCAGCGCCCAGGTGAACTCCAGCTGCTGCTCGGCCCGCTTGCGGGCCAGCCCGTCGGCGCCGAGGTTGGCGCGGTGCTCGAGCACCCGGTCCCACACGTCGTCGACGCCGGTCTCCTCCAGCGCCGAGCAGGTGACCACGGGGGGCGCCCACTCCGACCGGCCGCGGACCAGCCGGAGCGCGCCCGCCAGGTCGCGGGCCGCCACCCGGGCCTCCTGCTCGCGGTCGCCGTCGGCCTTGTTCACGGCGATCACGTCGGCGATCTCCAGGATGCCCTTCTTGATGCCCTGCAGCTGGTCGCCGGTGCGGGCCAGGGTCAGGAACAAGAAGGTGTCGACCATGCCGGCCACGGTCACCTCGGACTGGCCGACCCCGACGGTCTCGACGAGCACGACGTCGTACGACGCGGCCTCGAGGACCGCCATCGCCTGGACGGTCGCGCGGGCGACGCCCCCGAGCGTGCCGGCGCTCGGCGAGGGCCGCACGAACGCATGAGGGTCGGTGGCGAGCCGGGCCATCCGGGTCTTGTCGCCGAGCACCGAGCCGCCGGTCCGCACGCTGCTCGGGTCCACCGCGAGCACGCCGACCCGGTGGCCGGCCGCCGTCAGGCGGGTGCCGAGCGCCTCGATGAACGTCGACTTGCCGACGCCGGGCACCCCACTGATCCCGACCCGCACGGCGTCGCGCTGCTCGAGGTGGGTGAGCAGCTCGCGGGCCTGGTCGCGGTGCCGGGCGCTGGTCGACTCCACGAGGGTGATGGCCTGCGAGACGGCGGCGCGCCGGCCCGCCCTGATCCCCTCGAGGAGAGCGCCCACGTCCGCCACGGCGGCGAGTCTAGGGCGTCGAGCCGCCATCCCTAGAACTGCTAGGGGTACGCTTACCTTGTACATCTAGGTATCGGGAGGGTTCGGATGCGGATCGACAAGGACCTGGTGGCGGCCTCGGCCACCCCGCTCGTGCTGGGGATCCTGCTGGAGGGCGAGTCGTACGGCTACGCCATCCTCAAGCGGGTCGACGAGCTCTCCGACGGCCGCCTGTCGTGGACCGACGGCATGCTCTATCCGCTGCTGCACCGGCTGGAGCGGGTCGGCCACGTGTCGTCCTCGTGGCACACCGCCGAGACGGGCCGCCGGCGCAAGCTCTACGCGATCACCGCGCACGGCCGGCGCGCGCTGGCCGACCGGCAGAGCCAGTGGGCCGTCGTCAGCGAGGCGCTCGACCGCATCTGGAACCCGATGACGCCCCACCCGGCGGGCGGTGCGGCATGAGCGAGCTCGACCTGGAGATCGCCCGCTGGAGCACCCACCTGCGCCGCAACCCGGCCCTCGCCGACGCCGACGTCGAGGAGATGGAGGCCCACCTGCGCGACCGGGTCGCGGACCTCGTGGACCGCGGCCTCGACGAGGACGAGGCGTTCCTCATCGCGGTCAAGCGGATGGGCAACGTCGACGCGATCGCCCAGGAGTTCGCGCGCGAGCACGCGGAGCGGCTCTGGAAGCAGCTGGTGCCGCCGCCCGCCGCCCCGCCCGGAGTGCCGGGCGCCGAGCTGGCGGTCGTCCTGGCGCTCGCGGCGGGCGCCGCACTGGTCTCCCGGGCGGTTGCCGAGGCGTTCGCCCCCGAGCGGGCCGCGCTGTGCGCGAGCCTGCTCGTCGGGCCCTTCCTCGGTGCGTACTTCGCCTGGAAGCGCGCGCTGTCGACGGACGTCACGGCCGTGCTGGTCGCCGTGCTCGTCGTCACCGGCACCGTGGTGAACAGCTACCCCTTCGACGCGGACGACGCCACGCTCGTCCTGGTGATCCTGCACCTGCCGGTCGTCGTCTGGTTCGTCGTCGGGGTCGCGTACGCCGGCGGGGACTGGAGGTCGCACCAGCAGCGCATGCACCTCGTCCGGTTCACCGGGGAGTGGGTCGTCTACTACACGCTGCTCGCCCTCGGCGGCGGGGTGCTGGTCGGGCTCACCATGGCCGCCTTCGCGGCCATCGACGTGGACGCCTCCCGGGTCCTGGTCGAGTGGGTGCTGCCGCTGGGGGCGGCGGGCGCCGTCCTCGTCGCCGCGTGGCTGGTCGAGGCGAAGCAGGCGGTCATCGAGAACATCGCGCCGGTGCTCACCCGGGTGTTCACGCCGCTCACGATCCTGATGCTCGCCGCGGTGCTGGTGGCGTTCGCGGCGCGACCCGGCCTGGTCGCCGCCGACCGCGACCTGCTGATCCTGATGGCGGCCATCCTGGTGCTGGTCCTCGGGCTGCTCCTGTACTCCGTGTCCGCCCGCGACCCGCTCGAGCCGCCCCGGCTGGCCGACACCCTCCAGCTGGTCCTCGTCGCGCTGGCGATCGCGGTCGACGCGGTCGTGCTGGTCGCGATGGTCGCGCGGATCGCCGAGTTCGGCCCGTCGCCCAACAAGGTCGCGGCCCTCGGGCTCAACCTGGTCATCCTCGTGAACCTGGCCCGCTCGGCCTGGCTCACCCTCGGGTTCCTCCGCCGGACCCGCCCGTTCGCCGACCTGGAGCGCTGGCAGACGACGTACCTGCCGGCGTACCCGGCCTGGGCCGCCGTGGTCGCCCTGGTGCTCCCGCCGGTGTTCGCCTTCTCCTAGGCGCGGGTTTCGGCGGTCAGCAGCCAGAACCCGCACGACACGCCGGTTGCGGTCGGCGTGTCGTGCGGGTTTCGGCTGCCAGCAGCCGAAACCCGCAACCGCCTCAGTGCCCCAGCTGCTCGCGCAGCCGGGCCAGCAGGTCGAGCGCGGACTCGGCGATCACGGTGCCCGGGAGGAACACCGCGGCCGCGCCCATCTCCCGCAGCGTGGGCACGTCGTCGGGCGGGATCACCCCGCCGATGACGATCATGATGTCCGGGCGGCCCTGGTCGGCCAGGGCCTGCTTCAGCGCGGGCAGCAGGGCCAGGTGGCCGGCGGCCAGCGACGAGACGCCGACGATGTGCACGTCCGCGTCCACGGCCTGCTGGGCGACCTCCTCCGGAGTGGAGAACAGCGGCCCCACGTCGACGTCGAAGCCCATGTCGGCGAACGCGCTGACGACGACCTTCTGGCCGCGGTCGTGGCCGTCCTGGCCCATCTTGGCGACCAGGATGCGGGGCCGGCGGCCCTCGGCCTCCTCGAACTCCGCGGTCGCGTCGAGGACCTGCTGCACGAGCGTGCTGCCGGACTCGGTGGAGGTGTCCCTGAACACGCCGCTGATGGTACGGATGACGGCCTGGTGCCGCCCGTAGACCTTCTCCAGGGCCTCGGAGATCTCGCCCACGGTGGCCTTGGCGCGGGCGGCGTCGACGGCCAGCTCGAGCAGGTTGCCGGTCTGGCGCTCGGCGGCGTTGGTGAGCGCCTCGAGGGCGCTGCGGACGTCCTCGTCGTCCCGCTCCGCGCGCAGCCGCTCGAGCTTGGCGAGCTGCTGGCGGTAGACGTCGTCGTTGTCGACCTTGAGGACGTCGAGCTGGTCCTCCGCGGCGAGGCGGTAGGTGTTCACGCCGATCACCTTCTGGGCGCCGGAGTCGATCCGGGCCTGGGTGCGGGCGGCGGCCTCCTCGATGCGCATCTTCGGGATGCCCTGCTCGATCGCGGCCGCCATCCCGCCGGCCCGCTCGGCCTCCAGGATGTGCGCCCACGCGCGCTCGGCGAGGTCGTGGGTGAGCCGCTCGACGTAGTAGCTGCCGGCCCAGGGGTCGATGATGCCGGTCGTCCCGCTCTCCTGCTGGAGCAGCAGCTGGGTGTTGCGGGCGATCCGCGCGGAGAAGTCGGTCGGCAGCGCGATCGCCTCGTCCAGCGCGTTCGTGTGCAGCGACTGGGTGTGCCCCTGCGTCGACGCCATCGCCTCGATGCAGGTGCGCTGCACGTTGTTGAACACGTCCTGCGCGGTCAGCGACCAGCCGCTGGTCTGGGAGTGGGTGCGCAGGCTGAGCGACTTGGGGTTCTGCGGGTCGAACTGGCGCACCAGCCGCGCCCACAGCGCCCGCGCGGCGCGCATCTTGGCGATCTCCATGAAGAAGTTCATGCCGATCGCCCAGAAGAACGACAGCCGCGGCGCGAACCGGTCGATGTCCAGGCCCGCGGCCAGGCCGGCGCGGAGGTACTCGACGCCGTCGGCGAGCGTGTACGCCAGCTCCAGGTCGGCGGTCGCCCCGGCCTCCTGGATGTGGTAGCCGGAGATCGAGATCGAGTTGAAGCGCGGCATCCGCTCGGCGGTGTACTGGAAGATGTCGCTGATGATCCGCATGCTCGGCGCCGGCGGGTAGATGTAGGTGTTGCGGACCATGAACTCCTTGAGGATGTCGTTCTGGATGGTCCCCGCGAGCTGCTCCGGCTTCACCCCCTGCTCCTCGGCCGCCGCGATGTAGAGCGCCATGATCGGCAGCACGGCGCCGTTCATCGTCATCGACACCGACATCTCGTCGAGCGGGATGCCGTCGAACAGCGTGCGCGCGTCGTAGATCGAGTCGATCGCCACGCCGGCCATGCCGACGTCGCCGCGGACCCGCGGGTGGTCGGAGTCGTAGCCGCGGTGCGTGGCCAGGTCGAACGCGACCGAGAGCCCCTTCTGGCCGGCCGCGAGGTTGCGGCGGTAGAAGGCGTTGGACTCCTCCGCGGTCGAGAACCCGGCGTACTGCCGGATCGTCCACGGCTGGGTCGTGTACATCGTCGGGTACGGACCGCGCAGGAACGGGCTGAGACCCGGCAGGGTGTCGAGCGCGTCCAGCCCCTCGAGGTCCTGGGGCCCGTAGATCGGCTTGATCTCGATGCCCTCGGGGGACATCCAGGGCTCGCCACTGAAGCTCTTCGGGATGCTCACGACAGCTTGCTCCTCGTCCGGTTGAGGAAGTCCAGGGCGTCGACGCCCAGCGCGCAGGAGTCGTCGGCCCAGTCGCGCGGCCTGCCGGCGACGATCACCCACTCGGCGCCGTCGCTCCGCAGCTGCGCCGCGAGCTCGGCACCCTGCTCGTCGTAGGCGGCGTCGGTGCCGGCGACGCACACGACCGGGCTGGCCCCGGCCTCCGTGGTGACGGCGATGCCGCCGGCCGCGAGCAGGTTGGTGGCGAACGTCGCCCGCGCCGTGTGCTGGGCGACGGGACCGATGGTGGCCAGGTGCACGGGGGTGGTCGCGGGCTGGTCGCGGAGCGCCTCGAAGCTCGCGCCGTAGCGGCGGACCGGGTCCGGCTCGCCGTCGCGCTGCGGCAGCTGCTCGCCGAGGTTCGGGAACTCGGTCAGCCCGGTGATCGGCCGCGTGCGGGTCGCGATCTCGCGCTCGCGCCTCGCCACGACCTCGGCGATCTCCGCGTCGAGGTCGGCCGTGCCGTCGTCGAGCCGGCCGAAGATCTCCCAGGCCACTGCGGCGAGGTCCTCGGTGAGCTTCTCGACCGCGTACGCCCCGCCGGCCGGGTCCGCGACGTGCGCGACGTGTGACTCGTCGATGAGCAGGTGGCTGGTGTTCCGCGCGATCCGGCGGCCGAAGGCGTCCGGCCGGCCGAACGGGCTGTCGAACGGCAGCACCGTGACGGCGTCCGCGCCCCCGACGCCGGCCGCGAACGCGGCGACCGTGGTGCGGAGCATGTTCACCCAGGGGTCGTACTTGCTCATCATCGGCCGGCTGGTGACGGCGTGCAGGTGCATCTCGCGGTGCCGAGCCCCGCTCATCTCGAGCACGCGCGCCCAGAGCCGGCGGGCGGCGCGGAGCTTGGCGATCGTCGGGAACTGCTCGTCGGTGGCGGCGTACCGGAACTCGACCAGCGCGGCGGCCTCGTCGACCGACAGGCCGGCCTCGGTGAGCGTCCGCAGGTACGCCGCGCCGGCGGCCATCGACCAGCCGAGCTCCTGGCCGTCGGAGGCGCCGCGGTCGTGCACCGCCGTGGCGTCGACGACGAAGGCGCGGATGCCGCGCTCCTGCGCCTGCCGGCCCAGGTCGGCGGTGGCGTCGGCAGCGGGCACGCCGAGGTTGGTCCCGGCGTGCAGCTCGCGACCCGCGGCGTAGGTCAGGAAGGCCTGCGGGTCGCTCCCGTCGAGGACGACGGGCGCGAGGTCGAGCAGCACCCCCTCGAGCAGCGTGGACAGGTCGGCGGCCTCGGTCACCCAGAGGCTGGTGACGCCACCGTCGAGGTCCGCCAGCGCCTCCTCGTTGCCGAGCTTCGGGTCGCGGCCGTCGACGTGGGCCCGGACGTCCCAGTCCCCTTGGCGGGTGGGGCGGCCGTGCGCCTCGACGCCCTCGAGCAGCGCGGCGGTGCCGAGCGGGGTGACGGCGATGCCGTCGAGCGTGGCGCGACTGAGCTTCTCCCACACCAGCGCGTCCGGGTCCTCGTCGGTCATCCGGCGGGCCTTGCGCAGCACGGCGGCGGCCTCGCGCTCCCAGTCGGCCACCGACCAGCGGTCCTCGGGGGACGCCAGGTCCAGGGAGCCCTGCGCAGGCTCGAGCTCGCCCGGCTCGTCCAGCCCGCCCTCGACGGTCCCGTGATCGGTCATGGTGCGAACGATAGGAACAAGTGCTGCGCTCGGCTACGCAGTGTGACGTGTTCGACGCTCCCGGCTACCCCTCCGTCCGCGTCCACCCGCACCAGGTCACCTGCGAGCCCGCCGACAGGTCGAGCGCCGCCTGCCGGTCGGCGACCACGCCCAGCGCCCGGGCCATCCGCTCCTCCAGCGGGCTGGCGTCACCCAGCGCCGCGAGCTTGGCCGCCTCGTCGCGCAGCAGCGCGACGAACCGTTCGACTCCGGGCCCGGTCCCCGTGATGTGCACACCCGCCTCGTCCACCCTGACCGCCACACCCGGATCCGCCATGCCGGAAGCCTGGCACCGGCCACCGACAACGGCCGGGGCCGCACCCGTCGTGACCGAACCGCAACCCGGCGGGGGCAACGCACCGGCCCGCGGAGGCGTCGGACGGGTATCACCCGGAGCGGGTGATCCGGCGGGCGCGGACCGAGGCGCACGCCGGGGATCCCCATCTCGGTCACTCGGGAGGGACGAGCCATGGCCGTACTCGAGCACCACCCCCGCACGGGGACCGCCCTCAAGGCGCTGCTGACCCTGGTGCTGGTCACCGCGGTCGTCGCGGCCGCCGCCGGACTCGCGGCGTACGCCGTCGCGACGGCGCTGGTGGCACTGCTGGGCTGAGGCGCAGGTGCGGGCGTAGTCGTTCAATTGCTCGGTGAGACTGCAGTGGGAGCGCGCCCACCCCAGTCTCACCGAGCAATTGAACGGAAACTGCCCGCCGTACACCACCGGCGCGGGCGGTCAGACCTCGGTCCGCCCGTCGTTGTCGCGGTTGCGGAGGCCGATCTTGCTGCCCAGCCACACCAGCGGGTCGTACTTGCGGTCCACGACGCGCTCCTTCATCGGGATGATCGCGTTGTCGGTGATCTTGATGTTCTCCGGGCAGACCTCGGTGCAGCACTTGGTGATGTTGCACATCCCGAGGCCCGCGGCGCCCTGGGCGAGCGCGCGGCGGTCGTGGGTGTCCAGCGGGTGCATGTCGAGCTCGGCGTACCGCAGGAAGAACCGGGGCCCGGCGAAGGCCGGCTTGTTCTCCTCGTGGTCGCGGACCACGTGGCAGGTGTTCTGGCACAGGAAGCACTCGATGCACTTGCGGAACTCCTGGCCCCGCTCGACGTCGATCTGCGCCATCCGCCGCTTGCCGTCGGGGTCGCGGGGCGGGAGCTGGGCGTACGGCAGCTCCTTGGCCTTCTCGTAGTTGTACGACACGTCGGTGACCAGGTCGCGGATCACCGGGAACGTGCGCATCGGCGTGACCGTGATCGTCTCGGTGGGCTCGAAGTCCGAGAGCCGGGTCATGCACAGCAGCCGCGGCCGGCCGTTGATCTCGGCGGAGCAGGAGCCGCACTTGCCCGCCTTGCAGTTCCAGCGGATCGCGAGGTCGCCGGCCTGCGTCGCCTGGAGGCGGTGCAGCGCGTCGAGGACGACCTCGCCCTCCGACACCTCGACCTCGTAGTCGCCCAGGTCGCCGCCGGACTGGTCGCCGCGCCAGACCCGCATCTTCAGCGTGTAGCCCATGTCGGTCCCCTCAGTCGAAGTACTTCGTGAGCTCGTCCGGCATGACCGGCAACGGCTTCTCGGACAGGTCCACGCCGGTACCGCCGGCGTTCAGGGTGACGACGAGGTTCTTCTTGCCCCACGCCTCGTTGTCGGTCTTCGGGAAGTCGTCGCGGGTGTGGCCGCCGCGCGACTCCTCCCGCGCCAGCGCCGCCTTCGCGATCGCCTCGGAGACCAGGAGCATGTTGCGCAGGTCGATCGCGAGGTGCCAGCCCGGGTTGTACTGCCGGTGGCCCTCCACGACCATCCGCTTCGCCCGCTCCTTGAACGCCTCGATCTCGGTGAGCGACTCCTCGAGCTCCCGGGCGGTGCGGATGATGCCGACCAGGTCGTTCATCGCCTGCTGGAGGTCCTGCTGGATGGCGTACGGGTTCTCGCCGCCTCCACCGGAATCAGCAGAGACCTCGAACGGCGCCAGCGCGCTCGCCTGGGCGGCCTTGACGGCGTCCTCGGCGACGGCCGGCCGGGCCGACAGGCCAGCGGCGTACGCCGCAGCCGCCTCGCCGGCCCGCTTGCCGAACACCAGCAGGTCGCCGAGCGAGTTGCCGCCGAGCCGGTTGGACCCGTGCATGCCGCCGGAGCACTCCCCCACGGCGTACAGCCCGCGAACGGCGCTCTCCTGGGTGTCCGGGTCGACCTCGACCCCGCCCATCACGTAGTGGCAGGTCGGGCCGATCTCCATCGGCTCCTTGGTGATGTCGACGTCGGCCAGCTCCTTGAACTGGTGGTACATCGACGGCAGCCGCTTGCGGATGAACTCCGGCGGCCGCCGGGAGGCGATGTCGAGGTAGACGCCGCCGTGCGGTGAGCCGCGGCCGGCCTTGATCTCGGCGTTGATCGCCCGCGCCACCTCGTCCCGGGGCAGCAGCTCGGGGGGACGACGGTTGTTCTTCTTGTCGTCGTACCAGCGGTCGGCCTCCTCCTCGGTGTCGGCCGTCTCCGCCTTGAAGAACTCCGGGATGTAGTCGAACATGAACCGCTTGCCCTCGGAGTTGCGCAGGATCCCGCCGTCGCCGCGCACCGACTCGGTGACCAGCAGCCCCTTCACCGACGGCGGCCAGACCATGCCGGTCGGGTGGAACTGCACGAACTCCATGTTGATCAGCGCCGCGCCGGCGCGCAGGGCGAGCGCGTGGCCGTCACCGGTGTACTCCCACGAGTTCGAGGTGACCTTGAACGACTTGCCGATGCCGCCGGTCGCGAGGATCACGGTCGGCGCGGCGAACGTCACGAACCGGCCGGACTCGCGCCAGTAGCCGAACGCCCCGGAGATCGTGCTCTGCCCGTCGTCTCGGCGATCCTCGAGCAGCTCGGTGATCGTGCACTCCATGAACACGTCGATGCCGAGCTGCACCGTGCGCTGCTGGAGGGTCCGGATCATCTCCAGGCCGGTGCGGTCGCCGACGTGGGCGAGCCGGGCGTACTTGTGGCCGCCGAAGTCGCGCTGCGAGATCAGCCCGTCCTCGGTGCGGTCGAACAGCGCACCCCAGTCCTCGAGCTCCTGCACCCGCTCGGGCGCCTCCTGGGCGTGCAGCTGGGCCATCCGCCAGTTGTTGAGCATCTTCCCGCCACGCATGGTGTCGCGGAAGTGCACCTCCCAGTTGTCCTCGGGCCAGCGGTTGCCCATCGCCGCGGCGATGCCGCCCTCGGCCATCACGGTGTGGGCCTTGCCGAGCAGGGACTTGCAGACCACCGCGGTGCGGGCGCCCGCCTCGTGCGCGGCGATCGCCGCGCGCAGGCCGGCGCCCCCGGCGCCGACCACGACCACGTCGTACTCGTGCCGCTCCATGCCGCCCTCGGCGGCGCCGGACATCTCGTTCCCGGTCATCGGGTGCCGGTCACTCATCAGAAGAACCTCGGGTCGTCGAAGGCGCCGGTGGCGAGCAGGTAGATGTAGAAGTCGACGATCGCCACCGAGAACAGCGAGTACCAGGCATAGGTGCCGTGCCGGGCGTTGAGCTTCGAGACGAACGTCCACATCCGATAGCGGACCGGGTGCTTGGAGAAGTGCCGCAGCCGGCCGCCGGTGATGTGCCGGCAGGAGTGGCAGGACAGCGTGTAGAGCCAGATGAGCACGACGTTGGCCCACATGAGCACGGTCCCGAGGCCCATGTGGATGCCGTCGGGCTCGCCCTCGGCGGGGCCGAACGCGAGGACCGCGTCGTAGGTGAGGATCAGCGCGACCACGACCGCGGCGTACCAGAACCAGCGGTGGATGTTCTGCAGGATCAGCGGGAACCGGGTCTCGCCGGTGTACTTCGCGTGCGGCTCCGCGACCGCGCAGGCCGGCGGCGAGAGCCAGAAGGCCCGGTAGTACGCCTTGCGGTAGTAGTAGCAGGTGAGCCGGAAGCCCAGCGGGAAGATCAGGATGATCAGCGCGGGCGAGAGGCTCCACCAGGAGATCGGCTGGCCGAAGTCCGACGAGCCGGCCTGGCAGGAGTCGGTGAGGCACGGCGAGTAGAACGGCGAGAGGTACGGCTCCACGAAGTAGTTGTCGCCGTCGAACGCCCGGTACGTCGCGAACACCACGAACCCGGAGAAGACGACGAACGTCGCGAGCGGGTAGAGCCACCACGTGTCGGTCCGGAGCGTTCGCGCTCCGATGCGGGCCCGGGTCGGGCCGTTCACACCTGCCGAGCCTGCTGTCGTCTCCTGCGCGTCGGTCGACGCCATCGCCACCTCCGGTGGGTCGGGTGCCTGTGCAGTCTGCACACTCCCGGCGCGATGTGAAAGGGCCCACACCCACTTTCCGAGAACACGTTCCGACCCGCCGGTAACCGGACGTAAGTCACACTGCCCCCGTCCATCCGCCGCGGATCGGCCGGGTAGCGTGGCCCTTTGTGGCAACGACGACCTTGGTGACCGGTGCGCGGGCGTCGCGCTCGACGATCACCCTCAAGCTCCTGATGGCCGCGAGCGGCATCCTCTTCATCCTGTACGTGCTGGCGCACATGTACGGGAACCTCAAGGCCTTCTCCGGGCACGACGCCTACAACCAGTACGCCGAGCACCTGCGGACCCTGGGCGAGCCGATGCTCCCCTACACGGGCTTCCTCTGGATCATGCGCGCGGTCCTCATCGTCGCCCTGGTCGTGCACGTGTACGCCGCGCTGGCGCTCTGGCGCCGCGCGGCGAAGGCCCGCTCCCAGCGGTACGTGGTCAAGAAGAACCTCGCGTCGTCGTTCTCCTCGCGCTGGATGCGCTGGGGCGGCCTGACCATCCTGCTCTTCCTGGTCTGGCACCTGCTGAACTTCACGATCGGCAAGGTCAACGTGCAGGGCGGCAGCACCAACGACCCGTACAACCTGCTCGTCGACACGTTCGACACCTGGTGGATGACCCTCATCTACCTGGTCGCGATGTTCGCGCTCGCGATGCACCTGCACCACGGCACCTGGAGCGCCGCGCAAACCCTCGGGCTGACCAACAACGCCCGCGCCCGCCGCAACGCCAAGGCCCTCGGCTGGATCCTCGCGGTCGTGATCGCCGGCGGCTTCTCCCTCGTCCCGATCTTCGTCCTCGCGGGCGTCATCACCAAGTAAGGGCTCGCAGATGACCGACATGCCTGACACCACGCTCACCGGCGACCCCTCGCACGACGCCCCCGGTCACGAGCACGGCGACGACGCGGCCGGCTACTACACGCCCGGCGACCCGATCGCCGACACCAAGGCGCCCGGGGGCCCGATCGCGGACCGCTGGCAGACCCGCAAGTTCGAGGCCCGCCTGGTCAACCCGGCCAACCGGCGCAAGCTCGACATCATCATCGTCGGCACCGGCCTGGCCGGCGCCTCCGCGGCGGCCACGCTCGGCGAGGCCGGCTACAACGTGAAGTCGTTCTGCTACCAGGACTCGCCGCGCCGGGCCCACTCGATCGCCGCCCAGGGCGGCATCAACGCCGCGAAGAACTACAAGGAGGACGGCGACTCCGTCCACCGGCTCTTCTACGACACGGTCAAGGGCGGCGACTACCGCTCGCGCGAGTCGAACGTCTACCGGCTGGCCGAGGTCAGCACCAACATCATCGACCAGTGCGTCGCGCAGGGCGTCCCGTTCGCGCGCGAGTACGGCGGCCTCCTCGACAACCGCTCCTTCGGCGGCGTCCAGGTGTCCCGCACCTTCTACGCCCGCGGCCAGACCGGCCAGCAGCTGCTGATCGGCGCCTACCAGGCGATGGAGCGGCAGGTCGCCGCCGGCACCGTCACGCAGTACACGCGCCACGAGATGCTCGAGGTGATCGTGGTCGACGGGAAGGCCCGCGGGATCATCGCCCGCGACCTGGTCACCGGCGAGATCGAGACCCACCTGGCCGACGTCGTCGTGCTGGCCACCGGCGGCTACGGCAATGTCTTCTTCCTCTCCACCAACGCCATGGGCTCCAACGTGACCGCCGCGTGGCGCGCGCACCGCAAGGGTGCGTACATGGCCAACCCCTGCTACACGCAGATCCACCCGACCTGCATCCCGGTCACCGGCACCCACCAGTCGAAGCTGACGCTGATGTCGGAGTCGCTGCGCAACGACGGCCGGATCTGGGTGCCGAAGAAGAAGGCGGACTGCGACAAGGACCCGCGGGACATCCCCGAGGAGGACCGCGACTACTACCTGGAGCGGATCTACCCGTCCTTCGGCAACCTGGTGCCCCGCGACATCGCCTCCCGCGCCGCGAAGAACGTGTGCGACGAGGGTCGGGGCGTGGGCCCCGAGGTCGACGGCGTGCGCCGCGGCGTGTACCTCGACTTCAGCTCGGCGATCGAGCGCCTGGGCCGCGAGGGCATCGAGGAGAAGTACGACAACCTCTTCGACATGTACGCCCGGATCACCGGCGAGAACCCGTACGAGACCCCGATGCGGATCTACCCCGCCGTCCACTACGTGATGGGCGGCCTGTGGGTCGACTACGACCTGCAGTCGTCGATCCCCGGCCTGTTCGTGACCGGCGAGGCCAACTTCTCCGACCACGGTGCCAACCGCCTCGGCGCGTCCGCGCTGATGCAGGGTCTCGCGGACGGCTACTTCGTCCTCCCGCACACCATCCGCGACTACCTCGCGGACGGCCCGTTCGAGAAGATCGACGAGAGCCACCCGGCGGTCGTCGAGGCGAAGCAGGCCGTCGAGAACCGCGTCGCCCACTTCCTGAGCACCAACGGCACCCGCAGCGTCGACTCGTACCACCGCGAGCTCGGCAACATCATGTGGGAGTACTGCGGTATGGAGCGGACCGAGGACGGCCTGAAGAAGGCGATCGACCTGATCCGCACCCTCAAGGACGACTTCTGGCGCAACGTGAAGGTGCTCGGCACCGCCGACTCGCTCAACCAGTCCCTGGAGAAGGCGGGCCGAGTGGCCGACTTCTTCGAGCTCGGTGAGCTCATGTGCATCGACGCGCTCAACCGCCGCGAGTCCTGCGGCGGCCACTTCCGGGCCGAGTCGCAGACCGAGGACGGCGAGGCGCTGCGCCACGACGACCAGTTCGCGTACGTCGCGGCGTGGGAGTTCGCGGGCGACGGCGAGCCGCCCGTCCTGCACAAGGAAGACCTCGTCTACACGGCCATCGAGATGAAGCAGCGGAGCTACAAGTGAAGGTCACCCTCAAGATCTGGCGTCAGCCGGACGCCCGGACCAAGGGCGCGATGCACACCTACGAGCTGGACGGCGTCTCGGAGGACATGTCGTTCCTCGAGATGCTCGACGTGCTCAACGAGCACCTCATCGCCAAGGGCGAGGACCCGGTAGCGTTCGACTCCGACTGCCGCGAGGGCATCTGCGGCACGTGCGGCCTGATGATCAACGGCCAGGCGCACGGCCCGGAGGTCACCACGACCTGCCAGCTGCACATGCGGTCCTTCAAGGACGGCGACGAGATCGTCATCGAGCCCTGGCGCTCCGACGCGTTCCCGGTGGTCAAGGACCTCGTGGTCGACCGCGGCGCCTTCGACCGGATCATCCAGGCCGGCGGGTTCATCTCGGTCAATACCGGCTCCGCGCCGGAGGCGCACTCCGTGCCGGTCCCCCGCGAGGACGCGATCCGCGCGTTCAACGTGGCGACCTGCATCGGCTGCGGCGCCTGCGTCGCGGCGTGTCCGAACGGCTCGGCCTCGCTGTTCATGGGGGCGAAGATCACCCACCTCGGCGAGCTCCCCCAGGGTCAGCCGGAGCGGGACACCCGCGTGGTCGGCATGGTCGCCCAGCACGACGCCGAGGGCTTCGGCGGCTGCACCAACATCGGTGAGTGCACCGCCGCCTGCCCCAAGGAGATCCCGCTCGACGTGATCTCCCGGCTCAACTGGGACCTCCACGCCGCCCTGCGGCACGGTCACTGAACCGCCGCTGCCCGAGCCTGCGAGGGCAGCGACCAGCGGTGAAGGTTGAGGAGCGTCGGCTCGGACCGGAGCGAAGCGACGGACCGAGCGACGCGTCTCGAAACCCGGTGAGACGAATGTCGGCCTGATCCACCGTGACCAAGGCCCCAACAAGGCTGCGGGGGTCTCGACAAGCTCGACCAACGGCGGCTGCTCTCGACGGCGTCGACCACCGGGTCAGGTCACGGGGGCGGCAGCACCCAGACGTCGTCGTCCTCACCGAGCGTGGGACAGCGGGCCCCGGGCACCACCTGCACGTCGAAGATCTCCTCCACGCCGTTCTCGAACTGGAGGGTCGCGACGGTGGTCCCCGTGGCCAGGTCGACCACGCCGACGCCGCACTTGAGCTGGTCGTGGTACGCCGCGATCGGTGCGCCGCCGAAGACGTTGGTCTCCCGGATCCGGGAGAGTCCGACGAAGGCGAGCCCCCGATGGAAGGCCAGGCCGCGGGCGTAGCCCGGGAACGTCGCCACGACGTCCCGGCTCCCGGTGGCGAGGTCGACGCGCTCGAGCCGGCCGAAGCCGGAGTTCAGGACGAACAGCTGGTCGTCGTGCCAGCGGGGTGAGTGCGGCATCGCCAGCCCGGTCGTCACCGTCTCCCCCGTGTCGATGTCGAGCACGGTGCCGGTGTCGTTGCGGTTCGCTCGCCACCCGCCGGGCTCGTCGCTGGGCGCGAACAGGCTGACGAACGCCGGGCGCCCGTCGCGCATCGCCAGCCCGTTGAGGTGGCAGCGGTCCTGCGCGGCCAGCGCCGAGACGAACGGCGGCCGCCACCGCGGCACGAAGCTGTGCCGCTCGTCGAGCTGCGCGAGGCAGGAGAATGCCGTGTTGACCACCCACAGGCCGTCGTCGCCCCACGCGAGCTCGTGGCACGAGATGGCCCCGGTGACCGCCGAGGAGCGCGGCAGCCAGCAGCGGTCGAACCGGCCGGCCGGCGGGATCCCGGCGGCGACCTCGGGGTACTCGCGCAGGAACCAGACCTGCGACTTGCCGCCGACCGCGACCCGGTCCGCGCCCACCGCGACGCCCATCGCCCGGTCGAACCGCCGGAACGAGAAGCTCAGCCGGTCCTCGGCGACGCCGACGGCCACCAGCTGCCCGGCCTGGTAGGTCGAGACCAGCAGCGAGCAGCCCGCCTCGGCCAGCGCGCGGGGAAAGCCCGCGCTGTGGTGGAAGCGCACCTCGGTCGCCGGCACGTCGGCCGGCGACGTCACCGCAGCCTCAGCGTGTACCGGTGGACCACGCTGCTGCCGCCTCCTCCGCACGGCGTGAAGGTGAACTTCGCCCGGACCCGGAGCACACCGTTCTTCCGCAGCTCCTTCATGCCCGCCCTCGTCGGCCGCAGCGTCACGGTGACCGTGCCCGCCCTGGCCGCGTCCGTCGCCGACGGCTTGATCTGGGACCCGCCGACCGGGGCCACCGCCAGCGTGCCGGCTCCGTCGACCGACACCTTCAGCTTCAGCGTGCCGTTCCTGGTGTCCGCCTTGCCCTCGGACGGGACCGCGAACCCGCCGCCCGCGTTGATGTCCTCGACGAGCGTCGTGCCCGCCTCGGACCCGTCGGAGGTCCACAGCTCGCTGCCGTGGAGGCCGTCGTCGGCCCGGAAGAACAGGATGCCGTCGGCGTCGGCCAGGTCGCTGGGGCCGTAGTAGGTGCCCGAGGGCTGGATGTCGCGGACCATGACGGTGCCCGCCTCGGTGCCGTCGGACTTCCACAGCTCCCGGCCGTGGTCGCCGTCGCCCGCGGTGAAGAACAGGGTGCCGCCGGACTCGACCAGCGAGTACGGCGAGCTGTTGTAGAGGTCGGGGTTGATGTCCTTGACCAGCACCGTCCCGGCCTCGGAGCCGTCCGACTTCCACAGCTCGTAGCCGTGGGTGCCGTCGTCGGCGCGGAAGAACAGGGTGCCGCCGACCGCGGTCAGCGCGGTGGCCCCGTAGTAGCTCTGGCCGGGGTTGACGTCCTTGACCAGGACGGTTCCGGCCTCGGTGCCGTCGGTCTTCCACAGGGCCGGGCCGTGCTCGCTGTCGTCGGCGGTGAAGAACATGGTCCCGTCGACGGCGGTCAGGTAGGAGGGCCGGCTGGAGCCGGCGCCCGGGCTGATGTTCTTGACCAGCGCGGTGCCGGCGGCGGTCCCGTCCGACTTCCAGAGCTCCGCCCCGTGGACGCCGTCCCGGGCGGAGAAGAACACGGTGTCGCCCTCGGCGGCCATCCCGCCCACCACGCTGCCGTACTCCCCCGGGTGGATGTCCTTGACCAGCACCGTGCCGGCGCCGGTGCCGTCGGACTTCCACAGCTCCCGGCCGTGCACGCCGTCGTCGACGCTGAAGAACAGGCGGTCACCCACGGCCGTCAGGCTCGTGGGTCCGCTGTAGTAGCCGTTGTCGAGCGGCGAGATGTCCTTGACCATCACCGTGCCGGCCCGGGTGCCGTCGGACTTCCACAGCTCCCGGCCGTGCACGCCGTCGTCGGCGGAGAAGAACAGCGTGTCACCGACGGCGGTGAGCGAGGTCGGGCCGCTGTAGTAGCCGCCGTCGGAGTCGATGTCCCTGACCATGATCGTGCCGGCCGCGGTGCCGTCGGACTTCCACAGTTCCCGGCCGTGCTTGCCGTCGTCGGCGACGAAGAACAGCGTGTCACCCACGGCGGTGAGCGACGACGGGCGGTCGTAGTAGCCGGCGCCGGGGACGACGTCCTTGACCAGCATCGTGCCCGCGGCGGTGCCATCGGACTTCCACAGCTCCCGGCCGTGCAGGCCGTCGTCGGCGGTGAAGAAGACCGAGCTGCCGACCGCGGTGATGTCGTTCGGCGAGCTCGGCGGGGTCGGTGCACTCCCACACTGGGCGTTGCTGCTGACGGTGCTGGGGGCGGCGGCGACGGAGGCGACGGGAGCCGCGAGACCGGCGAGACCGACCGCGGCGGCGGTCGCGGCGCCGGCGGCCCGGCCGGCCCGGGCCCGGCGGCGGCGTGCCTTGGCCTGGGCGACTCGCAGCCGGACGACCTTCTCGTGTGCAGTACGACGCCGACGGCTCATGGCCGAACCTCCCCGTTCCCGGACCCTGGCTGGATCCTACGCTCGGTCAGACGCCCTCCGACCGCGTTTGGTTGCACCGGATCGCGCGGCCTCACCGGCGCCGGGTCAGCCGCCGCGCCACGGCCACCAGGCCGAGCGTGCTGAGCGCCCCCGCGACGTACGGCGCGACCCAGGCGGGCGCCTCCTCGGCCTCGGACCGCAGCGGGGGCGACGGCGGCCCCTGGACCGGTGCGGCGGGCTCCGACCCCCGCAGTGCGCGGGCCGACGGCGCGGTCCAGGTGAACGCGGCGGCGTAGAGGACGATCCGCGAGAAGTAGTTGATCCAGACCAGCACGATCAGCGCGATGCCGAACGCCTGGAAGGCGGGGCTGCCCTGGGTGACCCGGAGCAGCAGCCCGGAGGCCTGCTTGAGCAGCTCGAAGGCGAGGGCTCCGAGGGCGGCGCCCTGCCAGAGCGCGCCGCGCGGCACGTGCGGCTCGGCGAGCAGCCGGAACATCAGCACGAACAGCAGCGTGTTCGCGGCCAGGCCCAGCACGACGGTCAGCGCGGTGATCAGCCAGCCGATGTCCAGGTCGACCTCGGCCCAGTCCAGGAGGGACCCCGAGAAGCCCCCGACCAGGCCGGCCACGACCACGGCCACGAACAGCACCAGGCCGATCGACACGAGCGCGAGGAGGTCGCGCAGCTTGGCTGCGACGAAGCCCGGCTGCTCCTTCGCCGGCGTCTCGAAGACGGCGCCGAGCGCGGCCCGCATCGCCGACAGCCAGCCGAGGCCCGAGTACAGCAGCAGCACCGCGCCGATGATCCCGAGCGTGCCGGCGGCCTTCTCGATCTGGCCGAGGGTGGCCTGCCCCTGCTCGCTGCCGATCAGGCCGGGCATCACGCCGTTCAGGGCTTCGGCGAGGTCCTGCCGGGCGCCGGCGTACACCCGCGAGATCCAACCCACTACGAAGAACGAGAGCGCGAGGATCGGGAAGAACGACAGGAAGCCGAAGTAGGTGACCGCACCCGCCTGCTGGCCGGCCTGCACGCGGCCGTAGTGCTCCTGCATGCGGACCAGGTGGTCGACCAGCGGACGGCGGCGGCGGACGTCGTCGACGCGCGCGCGGACCCGCTCCCCGAGACCCGCCATCAGTCGGCCGCGGCCGCCTGGAGCGGGAAGTCCCGGGTGGGCCGCCAGCCGGTCTCGACGTCGTGGACGTAGAGGTGGAACCCGGTGACGTCGAACTCGCACTCGAAGCCCGAGAGCTCCTCGAACGCCCGGTCCAGCTGCTCGTCACCGAGGTGGTGGGCGATCGTGACGTGCGGGTGGTAGGGGTACTGCAGGTCGACGTCGAGCGGGCCCCGGCGCAGTGACTTGGCGAGCTGCTCGCAGTTGGAGATGCCCTCGACCAGCGTCACGAAGACCACCGGGGACACCGGCCGGAAGGTGCCGGTGCCGCGCAGGTGGACGCAGAAGCTGTCCATCTCGGCCGCGGTCTCCTCCAGGTGCTTCTCGACGTCGGCGAGGTGGACGTCGTCGATCTCCGTCGGCGGCACCAGCGTGATGTGGGTCGGGATCATGGCCGCGGTCGTGTCGCCGACCGAGGTCCGGTAGTCCTGGAGCTCGGTCGCCCAGGGCTCCGGGATCGCGACAGCGACGCCGATGGTGACCACCCGACGACCCTACTGGCCCGCCGCCACGAAGCCGACCCGCTGGTAGACGTCGCGCAGCGTCGCCTGGGCCACCGCCCCGGCCTGCTCCGCACCGCGGCGGAGGACGTCGGTCAGGTAGGTCTGGTCGTCCAGCAGCTCCAGCGTCCGCTCGCGGAACGGCGTCACGAAGTCGACCACGACCTCGGCCAGGTCCTTCTTCAGGTCGCCGTACCCGCGGCCCTCGTACGCCGCCTCGAGGTCGGCGATGCTGCGGCCGGACAGTGCGGAGTGGATCGTCAGCAGGTTGCTGACGCCCGGCTTCCCCTCGGGGTCGAACCGGATCTCCGAGCCCGAGTCGGTCACCGCCGAGCGGATCTTCTTGGCCGACACCTTCGGGTCGTCGAGCATCTCGACGATGCCCGACGGCGACGACGCCGACTTCGACATCTTCGAGGTCGGGTCCTGGAGGTCGGTGATCTTCGCGGTCGCCTTGAGGATGTACGGCTCGGGCAGCCGGAAGGTCTTCTTGTAGCGGCTGTTGAAGCGCTGGGCGAGGTCGCGGGTGAGCTCGAGGTGCTGGCGCTGGTCCTCGCCGACCGGCACGAAGTGCGGCCGGTAGAGCAGGATGTCCGCCGCCTGGAGGATCGGGTAGGTGAACAGCCCGACGCTGGCCGCGCCCTCGCCGCCCTTCGCGGACTTGTCCTTGAACTGCGTCATCCGGCGGGCCTCGCCGAAGCCGGTGAGGCACTGGAGCACCCAGCCGAGCTGGGCGTGCTCGGGGACCTGGGACTGCACGAAGATCGCGGACCGCGCGGGGTCGATGCCCATCGCGATCAGCTGCGCCGCGGCGCGCAGGGTCCGCTCGCGCAGCACCTTCGGGTCCTGCTCCACGGTGATCGCGTGCAGGTCGGCGATGAAGAAGAACGGCTCGTAGTCCTCCTGGAGGTCCACCCACTGCCGCAGCGCGCCGAGGTAGTTGCCGAAGTGGAACGAGTCGGCGGTCGGCTGGATGCCGGAGAGCACCCGCGGGCGGGCGGTCCCGGAGCCCTGCGCGGACGTGGCGACCTCGGGCGCGGTCGTGGTGGACATGGGCGTCATTCTGACCCATGCGGGTGGTCATTCGGGCACCCGGGGGCGGTCACCCCGGGCGTACCACGACCCGCACCCGGTCCGCCCCGCGACGCTGCGCCACCACCAGCGTGCGGGCACCGGGCTCCGACACGACTCGGCCGCCGCTCACGGCCACGCGGTAGGTGTCGCCGTACACGAGGCGCGGCATGCTGAGCACGGTCCGCGAGCCGGCGCCGAACCCGCCGCCACCCGCGCGGCGGGTGCTCCAGGACGCCGCGAAGACGTGCGTGTCCCGGTCGAAGGAGTACGCCGTCGGCACGCCCGCCACGACCTGGGGGTGCGGCACCGCGATCGCGCGGAGCTTGGCCCGGTCGACGTTGTCGCCGCGGGGCGGCCGGGACGGGTCCAGCACCAGCGCCTGGGTCGCCCCCGGCCCGGTGGTGGTCGGGTCGTCGCAGCCGCAGTAGGCCCAGTACTGCCACCCGACCCGGTGCGCCGCCGCGCGGTCCACCATCGCGGTGAGCGTCGTCCGGTCGGTAGTGGCGCCGAACTCGGTGAGCAGCGGTGCGTCGTGGGTGTCGGCGGCGTGGGCGTCGGCGTTGTCGAAGACCAGGTCGTCGAACGCGTCGCACGCGGCCTGGCCCGACCCCTCGCCGCCGGCCTCCGCGGTCAGGCAGTAGTCGTGGAACGAGAACCCCAGGCCTGCCCCCTCCGGGGTGACGTGGGTCCGGGAGCCGTTGTTGAACAGCACGTGCGGCTCGTAGAAGATCGGCGTCCGCGGGTCGACCGCGCGGATCGCGTCGATCACGCGCTGGGTGAACGCCTCGAGCTGGGCGTCGAAGACCGGGCAGCCGGCCGGGTTGGCACACTGCTGCCAGGTGGAGCCGGGCCAGGGCTCGTTGAAGAGGTCGACGCCGAGGATCCGGGGCGCACCCCGGAAGAAGTCGGCGACGTGCGCCCAGGCCGCGGCGTACCGGTCCTGGAGACCGACGCCGCCGGGACCGGGGTCGTTCGCCCAGAAGTGGTCGAACGCCCGCATCAGCGCGGGCATGCCGAAGTAGTTGGACGAGAAGCCGAGCTGCGGCTGGGCCGGCAGCCCGTCGTCCTGGACCGCCCAGTCCGGGGCGCCCTCGCCCTGGAACCGCTCGTGGTACATGTCCTGGTGGAAGTCGAGCAGCGTCCAGATGCCGGCGTCGGCGAGGATCCGGGCGGTCCGGCGGATCCGGGCCAGGTAGGCGTCGTCGTACTGCCCCGGCTCGGGCTCGACCGCCTTCCAGATCAGGCCCAGCCGCACGGTGGTGAAGCCGTTGCGGGCGAGGAACTGCGCGTCGTCGCGGCCGAAGCCGACCTCGTCGGGGGCGTAGGGCGCGATCTTGTAGACCATGTTGAGGCCCTGCAGCACCAGGACCCGGCCCCGCTCGTCGGTGATCCAGCGGGTGCCGGCAGTCGCGGCGCGGGAGCCGAGCTCCGCGCGCGCGGGCACGTCGGCGGGGGCGGCGTGGGCGGGCGCGCCGGAGAGCGCGCCGGCGAGCAGGACGGTCGCGAGGGCCGCACGAAGGAGCATGTCCCCACCAACGAGGTGTCCGGTGCCCGGTTACCGGTTTGCCCGGCGGCGCCGCGGTCGGTGAGGGTGTCGCCATGTCGACCGTCCCCACCCTGACCGACGGAGTCGTCACGCTGCGCGCCCACCGCCCGGACGACGTCGAGGCCGCCATGGAGCAGTCCCTGGACCCGGAGTCGCAGCGCTGGACCACCGTCCCGGTGCCCTACGAGCGCGCCGACGCGGAGTTCTTCGTCACCGAGCTGATGCCGCGGGGCTGGGCCGAGAACACCGAGTGGGGGTTCGTGCTCGAGGCCGAGGGGCGGTACGGCGGGACGATCTCGCTCCGCAACGCCGGCGACGGCCGGGCCGAGCTCGGGTACGGCGCGCACCCGTGGCTGCGCGGCACCGGGTACGTCGAGCGCGGGCTGCGGCTGCTCCTCGCGTGGGGCTTCGACGAGATGGACCTGCGCACGGTGATCTGGTGGGCGCACGTCGGCAACTGGGCGTCGCGACGGGTGGCGTGGAAGTTCGGGTTCTCCTTCGAGGGCACGGTGCGCGACTGGCAGCCCCAGCGCGGCGAGCTGCGCACCGCCTGGGTCGGCACGCTGCTGCGCGACGACCCGCGGGAGCCGCGCACGACCTGGCTGTCGAACCCGGTCCTCGAGGGCGACGGGGTCCGGCTGCGGCCGTTCACCGAGGCCGACCTGCCCCGCCTCGTCGAGGCGCTCGGCGACCCGGCCACGCAGCACGCGCTGCCGTTCCTGCCCCGCGACCCGGGCGCGGCGGACGGCCGGCGCTACCTCGAGCAGGTGCAGGAGCGGCTGGCGACCAACCACACGATCACCTGGGCCTTCTGCACGCCGGACGACGACCGGCTGATGGGCGCGGTCGGCCTGTACCGCTTCACCGGCGAGCCGGAGATCGGCTACCTGGCCCACCCGGACGCCCGCGGCCGTGGCCTGACCTCGCGCGCCGCCGCGGTCGCCGTACGCCACGCGTTCGAGGACCTGGGCCTGCCGCGGCTCGCGGGCTACGCGGTGGCACCGAACGCGGAGTCGCTGGCGGTGCTGGAGAAGCTGGGCATGCAGCGGGTGGGTGTCCTCCGGCGGGCCGCGCACGACGGCGACGGGAACGCCGTCGACCTGGTCGGCTACGACCTCCTGGCGTCCGAGTGGGCCGACCAGAACAGCACCCCGATGCCAAGCACGGACAGCGCCGCCCCGACGAGGGCCGGCGAGCGGTAGCCGTACCCCGCGGCGATCACCAGGGCGCCGAGCCAGGCGCCGAGCGCGTTGGCGAGGTTGAGCGAGGCGTGGTTCATCGCGGCCCCGAGCGTCTGCGCCTCACCCGAGACGTCCATCAGGCGCAGCTGCAGGTTCACCACGAGCACCGAGCCGGTCGCCGTGACCAGGAAGACCACGGGCAGCAGCGCCCAGCCGAACGGGGCGACCGCCCAGACCAGGAGCATCACGACGAATGACGCGATCCCGGAGAGGATCAGCGTGCGGAACGGCGACCACTCGGCGAGCCGGCCGGCGACCCAGGTGCCGGCGACCATGCCGAGGCCGAAGCCGGCCGTGAAGACCGGCACCGCGGACTCCGGCAGACCGCCCACGTCGGTGACGGTCGGTGCGATGTAGGAGTAGACCGCGAACAGGCCGCCGAAGCCGACCGCGCCCGCGAGCAGGGTCAGCATCGCCTGGCCGTTGCGGAAGAAGGTCATCTCCTTGCGGCCGGTCGCGTGCGGGTCGCCCGGCAGGCTCGGCACGAACGCGAGGATCAGCGCCATCGCCACGACGGACAGCACGGCCGTCGACACGTACGCCGACCGCCAGCCGACCTGCTGGCCGAGCCAGGTGGCGGCGGGGACGCCGACGACGTTCGCCACCGAGATGCCCAGCATGACCGCCGCGACCGCCCGGCCGGCGCGGCCGGGTGCGGCCAGGCTGGCGGCGACCAGGGACGCGACCCCGAAGTACGCCCCGTGCGGCAGCCCGTCGAGGAAGCGGGCGAGGAACAGCACGCCGTAGCTCGTCGCCAGCGCGGACAGCACGTTGAAGGCGCCGTACGCCGCCATCAGCCCCACGAGCAGCGCGCGGCGGGGCAGCTTGGCGCCGAAGACCGCGATCACCGGCGCGCCGACGACCGCGCCCAGCGCGTACGCCGAGATGACGTGGCCGGCCTGCGGGATCGAGACGTCCACGCCGCGGGCGATTTGCGGCAGCAGCCCCATCGTCACGAACTCCGTCGTGCCGATCGCGAACCCGCCCAGCGCCAGCGCCAGCACCGCGAGGGTGAAGTGCGCAGCCGGGCTGCGGGTGCTGCCCGTCGTCGGTGGAGCGGTCGTCGTCATGTGTCGGCGGCTGCACTTTCCGGTCGGGGGCCAACTCAGTCTCCAACCCCGACGCGGTGCGCACCTATTCCTCGCGAGGCCCGCCGGGACGTCATACGGACGGTGGAAGGGGACACACTGTCCGTATGACGTCCCGCGGTGGCGCGGGGAGCTACGGCACGACCTCCACGGCCGACTGCACGACCGCGACGGTGCCGCTGTCGGGCAGGCACGGCTGGGTGGCGAAGTTGCCGGCGGGCGCGCCGCTGCCGCCCATCCGGAGGTGGTCGCCGTCGACCGCGACCACCTCGTCGTCCTGGTCGTAGAGCGACAGCCGGTTCCCGTTCAGCGTGGCGTGGTAGCCCTCGGGCCACACGGGCCAGATCCGGTCCGGCTCGTTGCCACCGCGCACCGAGGGCGTCAGGTAGACGCACCGGTTCGCGTCGACCGCGAGCACGCCCTCGATCGGGGCGGCGGCGTCGCCGCCGCTGCCCGGCGCCCAGCCGGAGACCGGGAGGCGCACGGTGACGCCGCTCCCGGTCTCGTCGCCGGCGGACACCAGCGAGATCACGCCGAACGCCGCGGCCGCGACGAGCACCGGCACGAGCACCGCGAGCAGGTACCCGCGGTTGCTCAGCGCCTGCGGTCGCGACCAGCGGTCGTAGACCGGCTGCTCGGGATCGGTGGGCTCAGCCAAGGGACGCGATCGCCTCGTTCAGGGTCCGGGACGGGCGCATCACGGCCGACGCCTTGTCGTCGTCCGGGCGGTAGTAGCCGCCGATGTCGACCGGCGAGCCCTGCACGCCGATCAGCTCGTCGACGATGGTCTGCTCGGCGGCCGCGAGGGTGTCGGCGAGCGGCTTGAACGCGGCCGCGAGCTCGGCGTCGTCGGTCTGGTTCGCCAGCTCCTGGGCCCAGTAGAGCGCCAGGTAGAAGTGCGAGCCGCGGTTGTCGATGCCGCCCACGCGACGCGTCGGGGACTTGTCGTTGTCGAGGAACGTCCCGGTGGCCCGGTCCAGCGTGTCCGCCAGCACCTTCGCGCCCGGCTTGCCCGCCTGCTCGGCGTACAGCTCGAAGGACGGCACCAGCGCGAAGAACTCGCCCAGGCTGTCCCAGCGCAGGTAGTTCTCCTTGACCAGCTGCTGCACGTGCTTCGGCGCGGAGCCGCCGGCGCCGGTCTCGAACAGGCCGCCGCCGTTCATCAGCGGGACGACCGACAGCATCTTCGCCGACGTGCCGAGCTCGAGGATCGGGAACAGGTCGGTGTTGTAGTCGCGCAGCACGTTACCGGTGACGGAGATCGTGTCCTCGCCGCGGCGGATCCGCTCGAGCGAGTACGCCGTCGCCTCGGCCGGCGCCATGATCTCGATCGTGAGCCCCTCGGTGTCGTGCTCCGCGAGGTAGTCCTTCACCTTGGCGATCAGGTTCGCGTCGTGGGCGCGGGTCTCGTCGAGCCAGAACACCGCCGGCGCGCCGGTCGCGCGGGCCCGCGAGACCGCGAGCTTGACCCAGTCGCGGATCGGGGCGTCCTTGGTCTGGCAGGCGCGCCAGATGTCTCCGGGCTGCACGTCGTGCTCGATGAGCACGTCGCCGGCGCCGTTGACGACCTGGACCGTGCCCGCGGCCGGGATCTCGAAGGTCTTGTCGTGGGAGCCGTACTCCTCGGCCGCCTGGGCCATCAGGCCGACGTTGGGCACCGAGCCCATGGTGGCCGGGTCGAAGGCGCCGTGGGCGCGGCAGTCGTCGATGACGGTCTGGTAGACGCCGGCGTACGACGAGTCCGGGATCACCGCGAGGGTGTCGTCCTCGTTGCCGTCGGGGCCCCACATGTGGCCGCTGGTGCGGATCATCGCCGGCATCGAGGCGTCGATGATCACGTCGGAGGGGACGTGCAGGTTGGTGATGCCGCGGTCGGAGTCGACCATCGCCATCCGCGGGCCCTCGGCGAGGCCGGTGTCGACGGCGGACTTGATCGCGTCGCCCTCGGGCAGCTTCGCGGCCGCGTTGAGCAGGCCGCCGAGGCCGTCGTTCGGGGAGATGCCCGCGGCGGCGAGCTGCTCGCCGTACTGCTCGAACAGGGTCGGGAAGAACGCCTGCACGACGTGGCCGAAGATGATCGGGTCGGAGACCTTCATCATCGTGGCCTTCAGGTGCACCGAGAACAGCACGTCCTCGGCCTTGGCGCGGGCGATCTGCTCGGTGAGGAAGCGGCGCAGGGCGGCGACGTCCATGAACGTGCCGTCCACGACCTCGCCGGCGAGGACCGCGATCCCGTCCTTGAGGACGGTCTCGGTGCCGTCGGCGCCGACGTGCTTGATCGTGAGGGTGTCGTCGGCCGGCATGACGACGGACTTCTCGTTGGAGCGGAAGTCGTGCTGGCCCATGGTGGCGACGTTGGTCTTGGAGTCCGGCGACCAGGCGCCCATCCGGTGCGGGTGGCTCTTCGCGTAGTTCTTGACCGACGCGGGCGCGCGGCGGTCGGAGTTGCCCTCGCGCAGCACCGGGTTGACCGCGGAGCCCTTGACCCGGTCGTACTTGGCCCGGATCTCCTTCTCCTCGTCGGTCGAGGGGCTCTCCGGGTAGTCGGGGACGTCGAAGCCCTGGTCCTGGAGCTCCTTGACCGCGGCCTTGAGCTGCGGCACCGAGGCCGAGATGTTCGGCAGCTTGATGATGTTCGCCTCGGGGGTCTTCGCCAGCGCGCCGAGCTCCGCGAGCGCGTCGTCGGCGAGGCCGAACTGGGCCAGGATCCGGCCCGACAGCGAGATGTCGCGGGTCTCCACGTCCACACCCGCCTGAGCGGCGTACGCCTGGATGATCGGCAGGAACGAGTACGTCGCCAGCAGCGGCGCCTCGTCCGTGTGGGTGTAGATGATCGTGGCCATGCTCCGCGACTCCTGAGGGCTCGAGGGAAATACCTTGACGTCAAGATACCTGACGAGGTCGACCCATCCACACTAGAGTCGGCCCATGGCAGAGTCGACCGCCGCCCTTCCGGGCGTCCAGCAGAAGCTCGCCGCCGAGGTGCTCGGGACCTTCGTCCTCGTCTTCTTCGGCTGCGGGTCCGTCGTCTACGCCGCCACCACGGGGGCGATCTCCACCATCACGACGGTGGGCCTCACGTTCGGTGTCGCGGTGATGGTCATGGCCTACGCCTTCGGGCGGGTCTCGGGCGGGCACTTCAACCCCGCCGTCTCGGTCGGCGCCGCGATCAGCGGCCGGATCTCCTGGCGCGAGACCGGCCTGTACGTGCTGGCCCAGCTGGCCGGCGCCTTCCTCGGCGCGCTCGCGCTCTTCCTCCTCATGCAGGGGTTCGCGGGCTTCACCGCCGAGGGGCACATGGGCCAGAACTCCTTCGGTGAGCCCGGCAGCGGCTACGCCTGGTGGGCGGCGTTCCTCATGGAGGCGCTGATGACCGCCGTGTTCGTCCTCGTGATCCTCGCGGTCACCGACGAACGGTTCGAGCACCCCGCACTGGCCCCGCTCACCATCGGCTTCACGCTCGCCGCGATCCACTTCGTGATGATCCCGGCGACCGGGACGTCCGTGAACCCGGCCCGCTCGATCGGGCCGGCGCTGTTCGCCGGCAGCGACGCCATCCTCCAGCTCTGGCTGTTCATCCTCGCGCCGCTGGTCGGCGCGGCGGTGGCGGGCTTCGGCTACCCGGCCCTGTTCGGCCGGGCCGGCGAGGCGGTTCCCGGCTCCGGCATCACCTTCCCGCGGCCGCGGGCGCAGACCGTCGTCCTCGGCCCGGACCAGTACCAGCAGCAGTGGAACCAGGAGACCGGCGCCGCCGGCTACCAGGCCGCGCAGCCGATCATCCAGGACGGCTGGCAGTGGGACCCGGTCGGCCAGCAGTGGCACCCGGTCGGCCAGACCCCCGAGCAGTGGCGCGCCCAGCAGGCGGCCCAGGAGCAGGCGGCCCAGGAGCAGGAGCCGCACGCCGGGGAGGACCCGGGCGACCAGACCCGGATCCGGCCGCCGCAGTAGCGGACTACTGCCGCAGCCGCACCACGCGGTAGGCGCCGGAGACCACCTGCTCGGACTCCAGCCCGGTGCCGCGCAGGTAGGTCTGCTCGGCGCTCGCTCCCGGGCGCAGCGCGGAGCGGACCACCACCGTGACCAGGTCGTCGGACACGGCTTCGACGCTGGCGCGGTCCTCGACCACGCCCGCGGCGTACGCCGTCCGGTAGCCGTCGCCCACCCGCGGGTCCGCGGCCATCGCCAGCCCGGCCTCGGCACCGTCGGCGCCCGCCTCCCACTCCCCCTGGCGGCCGAACCACCAGACGTTGCCGCGGTCGTCCTGGGCGTAGAAGTCGACGGTCCGCCGGCCGCGCTCGGTCTGGACCCGCGCGGTGGTGCCGACGCCGTCGATCACCTGGCCCGGGGCCACCGTGACGACCAGCGGGTGCGTGCCGTCCGCGTCGGCGACGTCGTACACCCGGCGGGTGCCCGGGGTGAGCGGGAACCACGGGTTGTCCACGCGGGCGACGAAGTCCGCGGGGTCGGGGCTGGGCGTCGGGATCACCAGCTCGTCGACGCCGGTCGGCGGGCTCGGCGCCGAGGCCGTGCCGCAGCCGGCCAGCGACGGGGCGAGAGCGGCGAGCAGGGTGAGCACCGCCACCGCCCGCACCGTCATGGACCCCAGCATCGCAGGGTACGTTCCCGCTGCTAGCGTCGGGAGGCGAAGTGTCCCGGACCGTGATCGAGGAGTCGTCGTGAGCTCTACCCCGTTGAAGGTCGCCGTCACCGGCGCCGCCGGCCAGATCGGCTACAGCCTGCTGTTCCGCCTCGCGAGCGGGGCGCTCCTGGGCGACCGGCCGATCGAGCTGCGGCTGCTCGAGATCACGCCCGCGCTCAAGGCGCTCGAGGGTGTCGTGATGGAGCTCGACGACTGCGCGTTCCCCAACCTCGCCGGTGTCGAGATCGGTGACGACGCCGAGAAGATCTTCGACGGCGCGAACCTCGCGCTGCTGGTCGGCGCCCGTCCGCGCACCGCGGGCATGGAGCGCGGCGACCTGCTCTCCGCGAACGGCGCGATCTTCACCGCGCAGGGCAAGGCCCTGAACAAGGTGGCCGCCGACGACATCCGCATCGGCGTGACCGGCAACCCGGCCAACACCAACGCGCTGATCGCGATGACCAACGCCCCCGACATCCCGCGGGAGCGGTTCTCGGCGCTGACCCGCCTCGACCACAACCGCGCGATCTCGCAGCTCGCCGCGAAGACCGGCGCCGCCGTCACCGACATCACCAAGATGACGATCTGGGGCAACCACTCCGCCACGCAGTACCCCGACATCTTCCACGCGGAGATCGCCGGCAAGAACGCCGCCGAGGTCGTGAACGACCAGTCCTGGATCGAGGACACCTTCATCCCGACCGTCGCCAAGCGCGGCGCCGCGATCATCGAGGCCCGCGGCTCGTCGTCGGCCGCGTCCGCCGCGTCCGCCACGATCGACGCCGCCCGCGACTGGCTGCTCGGCTCGCCGGCGGGCGACTGGGTGTCGATGGCGGTCGTCTCGGACGGCTCCTACGGCGTGCCCGAGGGCCTGATCTCGTCCTTCCCGGTCACCACGAAGGACGGCGACTGGGAGATCGTCCAGGGTCTGGAGATCGACGACTTCTCGCGCTCGAAGATCGACGCCTCCACCGCGGAGCTCGCCGAGGAGCGCGAGGCCGTCACGGAGCTCGGCCTCATCTGACGCAACGCCGAGTCGGCGCTACTGCAGGCCCGAAAGCGGTCGAGTCGGCGCTTGTGCAGACCGCGCG